>JAPSJS010000011.1 GCA_031178065.1 Altererythrobacter sp. | reverse complement strand
CTTGCGGGTGGGGCGCGAGACTTGGCGGCGCCAGCCGCCTAGTCGCAGCGGGGTGGGCCTTGCCGCCCATCCCCACCCCCGACCCCTCCCGCAAGCGGGAGGGGGGAAACCATGAGCCGCCCACGCCGGGTCGTGCCGCGGATGCTGGCGCCGTCGCGCATCCTGCGGACGACGCCGGCGCAGGCCGGCGGTGGGCGCGAGCGCTGGTCGCTCGTGGAGCACGCCTACGACGCGATCGCCGAAGGATCGCAGAGCTTCGCCACCGCCAGCGAACTGTTCGACCGCGCCACGCGCGAGCGGGTCTGGCTGCTCTATGCCTGGTGCCGGCGGTGCGACGATCTTGCCGACGGGCAGGACCACGGCGGCGAGCCGGGCGACCATGCCGACGCCGACAAGCGCCTGCGCGCAATTCGCCTGCTGACCGAGCGCGCTTTCGAAGGCCTGCCGACTGCCGACCCGGCGTTCGACGCCTTCGGCCTCGTCGCGCGCGAATGCGGGCTGACGCGCGAGATGGCCGAGGACGTCATCATGGGCTTCGAGCTCGACGCGGCCGGCTGGCGCCCGCGCACGGAGCGGGACCTTGCTCGCTACTGCTACCACGTCGCGGGTGCGGTCGGCGTGATGATGGCGGTGGTCATGGGTGTGCCGAAGGACGATTCGGAAATGCTCGACCGCGCCTGCGACCTCGGCATTGCCTTCCAGCTCGCCAATATCGCCCGCGACATCGGCGAGGACGACGCGGCCGACCGCTGCTACCTGCCGATCGAGTGGTTGGTCGAGGAGGACATCGAGCCGGGCCAGCACGTGAAGCCGCACCACCGCGGCGAACTTGCCGACATGGCCGCGCGGCTGGTCGCCCTCATGGAACGGCACGAGGCGGCCGCGAAGCTCGGCACCACGCGCCTGCCGTTCCGCAGCCGCTGGGCCGTGCTCGCCGCCGCGCGCATCTACGGGGCGATCGGGCGCGAGGTTCGCGCACGCGGCCGGGCGGCCTGGGATCACCGCGTGGTGATCTCGCGCTGGGAAAAGACGAAGCACGTCCTCGGCGCCTTCTGGGAAGCCCTGCGCAACCGCCCGCAGCCGCCCGAGGCCATGCCGGAGTGGACCCGCGGCGATATCCTGATCGACGTCCGCATGGCCGGCCCGATCGCCAAGCCTCCGATGGATCCCCTGCCGGATGAGTGAAAGTCCTCCCCGGATCGGGGAGGGGGACCGCCCCGGCGCGAGCCGGGGTGGTGGAGGGGGCCTGCGGGTCGTCGATGGCCAGCCGATTCGGCGCATAAAGCGCGCGCGAGCCCTTCGCCGACAGATGAGCTTGCCCGAAGTCCTGCTGTGGCAGGAATTGCGCAAGCGGCCGGGCGGGTTTCGCTTTCGTCGCCAGGTTCCCTTCGATCCCTATGTCGCCGACTTCGCCTGCCTCTCCGCGCGCCTCATCATCGAAGTCGATGGCGCCTCGCACGAGAGGGGGAACGCGCCGAAGCGAGACTTGCGGCGCGACGCAGTTCTGGCGCAACAGGGTATGCGGACCCTGAGAATTCCAGCACGCGATGTGCTGAATGATGTGGAGATTTGCGTGACTGCCATTGTCGCTGCCTGCCGCGAGGCCGGGCCCCCTCCACCATCCGCCAAGGCGGATGGTCCCCCTTCCCGGTCCGGGGAGGAACTATGATCACCAAGCTTCTGATCGCCAATCGCGGCGAGATCGCCTGCCGCATCATCCGCACCGCGCGCGATATGGGAATCGCCACCGTGGCGGTCTACTCCGATGCCGACGCCCGCGCGCTGCATGTCCGTCAGGCTGACGAGGCGGTCCATATCGGCCCTTCGCCCGCGGCCGAGAGCTACCTCGTCGGCGAGAAGATCATCACGGCCGCGCAGCAGACCGGGGCGCAGGCGGTCCATCCCGGCTATGGCTTCCTGTCCGAGAATGCCGATTTCGCGCAGGCGGTGATCGACGCGGGGCTGATCTGGGTCGGGCCGAAGCCGCAGAGCATTCGCGCGATGGGCCTCAAGGACGCGGCGAAGAAGCTGATGCGCGCCGCCGGCGTTCCGGTGACGCCCGGTTACGAGGGCGAGGACCAGTCGGTCGAACGGCTCACGAAAGAGGCCGATGCGATCGGCTATCCGGTGCTGATCAAGGCCGTCGCCGGCGGCGGCGGCAAGGGCATGCGCAAGGTCGATGTCGCGGGCGAGTTCGAAGCAGCACTCGAATCCTGCCGGCGGGAGGCCAAGGCGAGCTTCGGCAACACGCAGGTCCTGCTGGAGAAGTGGATCACCTCCCCCCGCCATATCGAGGTGCAGGTGTTCGGCGACAGCCACGGCAATGTCGTCCACCTGTTCGAGCGCGACTGCTCCTTGCAGCGGCGGCACCAGAAAGTGATCGAGGAAGCCCCGGCGCCGGGCATGGACGAGGCGACACGCGAGGCGATCTGCGACGCCGCGGTTCGCGCGGCGAAGGCGGTCGACTACGAAGGCGCGGGCACGATCGAGTTCATCGCCGATGCCAGCGAGGGCCTGCGCGCGACCCACATCTTCTTCATGGAGATGAACACCCGCCTGCAGGTCGAACATCCGGTGACCGAGGAGATCACCGGCGTCGATCTGGTCGAGTGGCAATTGCGGGTCGCGAGCGGGGAGCCGGTGCCGCTCCGCCAAGAGGAACTGCGCATCGACGGGCACGCGATCGAAGCGCGGCTCTACGCCGAGGACCCTTCGAGCGGGTTCCTGCCTAGCACCGGGCCGCTGGAGCACCTCGACTTCGGGCCGGCCGATCGCGTCGAGACGGGAGTGGAGGAAGGCGGCGCGGTGTCGCCGTTCTACGACCCGATGATCGCCAAGCTGGTCTGCTACGGCGCTGACCGGGAGGAAGCGATCGACGCCCTGCTGGAGGCGGTGAACGGGACCGAAGTCTGGCCCGTGCGCACCAATGCGGGGTTCCTGGGCCGGGCGCTCGACAGCCGGGCCTTTCGCGCGGGCGAACTCGATACCGGGTTCATCGCTGCGGCGGGGGACGATCTCATCCCCTCGGCCGAACCGAGCGACGCGGTGTGGCACGTCGCGGCCCGCCTCGCGACCGACGACGCATTCGACCAGCCGCTCGCCGGTTTCCGTCTCAACGCGCCGCCCCGCGCTTCGGTCGCACTTGTGAGCGGGGGCGAAACGCGCCTTGTCGACCTGGAGACCGCGCACGCCGGCACGGTGTCGGTCGAAGACGATGTGCCGTCTTTCGATGGCCCCGATGCGGATGAGGGCCCGGTCGTCACCGGCTACCTGGACGGCGAGGAGATCGTCACCTTCGCTTCCGGCATGGCCTATCGCTTCTCGCTCGCAGCGCGCGGCACCGGCCACGCTTCGGCCGGCGACGGGGCGATCGTCGCGCCGATGCCGGGCAAGGTGATCGCGGTCGATGTGGCGCAAGGGGACACCGTCACCGCCGGTCAGCGGTTGATGGTGCTGGAGGCGATGAAGATGGAGCACGCCCTCACCGCGCCGTTCGACGGCACCGTGACGGAGCTCGCCGCCAGCACAGGCGCGCAAGTCCAGGTCGAGGCGCTGCTGGCGGTGGTGGAGCCGGTGGGAGAGTAAGTCCCCCTTCGCACTTTCCCGTCATCCCAGCGTAAGCTGGGATCGTTCTCCGCCAGGTCGGACTTTGTGGCACGCGATCCCAGCTTTCGCTGGGATGACGGCGGGAGTGGTAGCGGGGCCGCTGAAGTGCCCACCTCCCCTCCTCTTCAGAGGAGGGGGCTTGCAGTGCAGGTCAATCGTCGTCCGCCACGGGCGGGCCGAACAGTTCGCCCTTCTCGCTGAACAGCACGAAACCCAGCGTCAGCACTGCCGTCACCAGCAGCGCCAGCGCCAGCGGGCGGGCGGTTCCGTCGTAGGCGAAGCCGATCACCGCGCCCAGCGCCGCGCCGCTGGTCATGCGCAGGAAGCCCTGTGCGGAGGAGGCCGCACCGGCGATATGGCGGAAGGGCTGGAGCGCGATCGAGCCGAAGTTCGCGCCGATGAAGCCGAGCAGGCTCATGTTCGCGGCCATCAGCGGCACGAAAGTCCATAGCGATTCGTCCGGCTGGCTGGCGAACCAGAGCTGCAGCGCGGCGACCGCGATGAACACGAACAGCGCCGCATGGCTCACCCGGCGCGCGCCGAACCGTTCGACGATGCGCGAGTTCGACCAGTTCGACACCGCCATGCAAGCGGCGCAGATGGCGAAGATCAGCGGGAAGCTGTCGCCCGCGCCGAAGGCCTCGCCGATGAGCTGCTGGCTCGAGTTGATGAAGCCGAACAGGCCGCCGAACACCAGCGCGCTGCCGAGCGTGTAGCCGATCGTCTCTCGCAGGGTGACCGCGCTCGCCATGTTGCGCAGGATCGGGCGCAGGCGGATTTCCTGCCGGTCGCGGGCATGCAGCGTCTCGGGCAGGCGCCAGTGGACCCACGCCGTCATGAGGATGGCAGCAGCGGCCATCACGGCAAAGATCCAGCGCCAGTCGCCGAACAGTTCGATCACCCCCTGGCCGATGCTCGGTGCGATCGCCGGCACGAGCAGGAAGATGACAAAGATCAGGCTCATCATCCGCGCCATGCGATCGCCGCCCACGCGGTCGCGGATGATCGCCGGCGGCAGTGCGACGATGCCGGCGGCGGAGAAGCCCTGCACCGCGCGCAGCGCGACCAGCGCTTCGAACGAGGTGGCAAGCGCGCAGGCGATCGAGAACACGATATAGGCGCCGAGCGCGACGAACAGCACCGGCCGCCGCCCGAAGCGGTCGGCGAAGCTGCCGGGCACGAGCGTGCCGAGACCGGTTGCGAGCAGGTAGGCGCCGACCACGAACTGCCGGCTGTTGCCCGCGATCCCGAGATCGACCGCGAGATCGTCCAGTGCGGGCAGGATCGCGTCGATGCCGAAAGCGTTGAGCGCCATTAGCAGCGCCATCATCCAGATCAGCTCGCGCTCGCCGATCGGCGGGCGTTTCGCCAGGCTGGAGGGCCGGCGGACCTCGCCTTCGTCGTCGGACCAGGTTTCATTTCGCATCTGCACAATATCGCCTTTGCGACGAACGGTTCCGCTTTGCAACCGGGGGGATTATCCTGATCCGCGATGGACGATCCGGCATACGAGGAAGAAGAGGCCGACGAGGCGCAGGGTCTGCGCAAGATCATCCATGTCGACATGGATGCCTTCTTCGCCAGCGTCGAGCAGCGCGATCATCCCGAGCTGCGCGGCAAGCCGGTGGCGGTCGGCGGCTCGGGCGGACGGGGGGTGGTCGCGGCGGCGAGCTACGAATCGAGGCGGTTCGGCGTGCGCAGCGCGATGCCCTCGGTCACCGCCAAGCGGCTGTGCCCGGACCTGATCTTCGTCCGCGCCCGGTTCGAGGTCTACAAGGAAGTGTCGCAGCAGATCCGCGCGATCTTCCGCCACTACACCCCGCATGTCGAACCGCTGAGCCTCGACGAAGCCTACCTCGACGTGACCGACGACATCCGCGGAATCGGCTCGGCCACGCGCATCGCGCAGCTGATCCGCCAGCGGATCCGCGAGGAGACGCACCTCACCGCGAGCGCCGGCGTCTCGTACAACAAGTTCCTCGCCAAGCTCGCGAGCGACCAGAACAAGCCCGACGGGCTGTGCGTGATCCGGCCCGGCGAGGGCGCGGCGTTCGTCGCCGGGCTGCCGGTGCGCCGGTTCCACGGGATCGGCCCGAAGGGCGCGGAGAAGATGGCGCGGCTCGGAATCGCGACCGGCGCCGATCTCGCGGCCAGGGACATCGCCTTCCTGCGCGCCAACTTCGGCAGCTTCGCCGACTACCTCTACCGCGCGGCGCGAGGTATCGATCTCAGGCCCGTGCGCGCCAACCGCATCCGCAAGTCGGTCGGCGGCGAGCGGACGTACGGCGAGGACATTTCGAGTGGCCATGCCCTGCGCGAGGCGCTCGACAATATCGTGGACGTCGTATGGGAGAGCATCGAGCGCACCGGGGCGAAAGGCCGCACGGTCACGCTGAAGATGAAGTACACCGATTTCCAGATCGTCAGCCGGGCACGAAGCCTGCCCCGCAACGTGGCCGACAAGGGCGAGTTCGCGCGTCTCGGGCACGAGCTGCTCGAAGCCTTGCTGCCCCTGCCGCTGCCGATCCGGCTGATGGGGCTCACCCTGTCCAACCTCGAGCAGGCAGGCGGTGCGCCGGAGCGGCCGCGCGACGAGGCGCAGCTCTCGCTGCTGCTATGAGCGTTCGCGCCAGAGCGCGAGCCGGCGGCGCGTGCGTTCGCCGAGCGGCTCGGGTAGCGAGTGTGGCGGAAACAGCCGCGCCTCGATGATCTCGCGCATGTCCGGCCGCGGCGTGCCCGAGACACGCGCGGCAAAGACGTGGACCCGGTGGAGTGCGCCGTGGAGCACGTCGTCCTGCACGTCGAGGAGCGTCATCGCATGGGCCTCGCACCCGGTCTCCTCGCGCAATTCGCGCCGCGCCGCGGCTTCCGGATCCTCGCCGCGGCGGAGGCCGCCGGTGGGGAAGCACCAGCCCCCCGTTCCGTAGCTCTGACGGACCAGCAGCAGCCGTCCCTCGATGTCGCTGGCGACGACGATGCAGCCATTCACTCGCGGCCGCGCCAGCTTCCACCAGACCTTCCGCACCGCGTGAGCCAAACGATAGGCCCTGCGGTGCAGCGAAGCCGGAATCAGACGAAGCACGTGACCGGCTGGATCGCCGCCGAGAGCAGGCGCGCGACCGGCAGGTCGTGCTCGCCGCGCATGGCCGCTTCGAACACCGCCCGCTTGTCATCCCCCCGGATCACGAACAACAGCTCGTCGCTGGCGAGCAGCGCGGGTATGGTCAGCGTGACGCGGTCGAACGGTGCCTCGGGCGGCAGCGGGTCGGGTGTCAGCCGGCGGATCGGCGCCGGATCGTCCACTTGCGGGTCGGTGTTGGGGAAGAGCGAGGCGATGTGCCCGTCAGCCCCCATGCCAAGCCAGGCGAGCGCGAAACGGGGCACCTGCTCCATCTCGGTCAGCGTCACCACTTCGGCGCCGAGCGGTTCGAGCGCGGCGCGGATGCGGCCGGTGTTGCTCGCCGGATGACCCTCGGGGACGATCCGGTCGTCCCCCGGCCAGACGAGCAGCCGCGCCCAGTCGATCGGCGCGTCGGCGAGCCGCTCGAGGATCGGGAACGGCGTCGATCCGCCGGGCATGGTGATCGCCGCAGACCCGTGGGTTTCGGCCAGTGCGCGCTCGATCCGCCCGCCCAGCCACTCGGCAATCCGCGCGTCGTCCGCGCCTTCGATCAGAGTTACGTTCGCCATGCCCGCTGCATAGCAAGAAACCCGCGGCGACCAAGCATCGCCGCGGGTTTTGCGCTTGTGAATACGAGTGCGCTTACTTGAGCGTCTGGGTGAGGAACCAGATGCGTTCCTCGGCCTCGTCGATCCAGTCGTCGACGATCCCGCTGGTCGCATTGTCGCCGGCTTCCTCGGCCGCGTCCTTGACGTCGCCCAGACGCGTGTGGAGCTTGCGGTTGTCGTCGCGCAGTTCCTTGACCATCGCGTCGGCATCGAGCGTCGCATCGTCCTGGTCGGAGACCTGCGTCGCCTTGGCGATCGAGCCGATCGAGGTCAGTGTCACCTCGCCGTTCTTGCGCACGCGCTCGCCGATCAGGTCGACCGTGCCGACGAGCTGCGCGGCCTGCTCGTCGAACAGGAGGTGAAGGTCGCGAAAGCGGGGACCCGCCACGTGCCAGTGGAAGTTCTTGGTCTTGACGTAGAGCGCCAGCGTATCCGCCAGCGCGCCGTTCAGCGCATCGACTAGCGCCTTTTTGGAATTGTCGCCCTTCTTGGCCATGGTCCGTCCCTTCTTTTTTGCGGAGAATGGTTCGTCTATCGAACGCGACGGGCGCGGATCGGTTTCACCGCTTTCGGGGGTTTTACTGATCGCCTCGGTCGATCACGACACAATCCCACGCGCGGAAAGCCCGATGAACAGTGCGAGCGCTAGCGTCACCGCCGCAAGCGCGAGCCGGATGGCGCGCAGCGGCATGCGGTGCACCAGCGCCGCGCCCGCCGCCCAGGCCGCCGCGAGCGCGAGCGCCCCGCCGAGCGCTCCGCCGATCCCGGCCAGTACCGGCGCTCCCGTCGCCGCTGCGATCGCGAAGACGAGAAAACGCGCCCCATCGCCGAACTGCTTGGCCACCAGCACGATCACGATCGCCGCGAGGGATCGGGTCGGTTCCTCCGGCGCGGCATAGCGCGCGGGCCAGGCGAGTTCGATTGCGGCGAAGAGCAGCGCGATCGCAACCAACATGGTCTTCGCCGCATCGGGCAGCAGTCCGGAGATCACCTGCCCCGCAAGCGCCATCGCCAGCGCCGATAGCGCCGCGCTGACCACCGCCGCCGCCAGCACCCCCGCGCCCCGCCGGGAG
The DNA here is from genome assembly GCA_031178065.1 of Altererythrobacter sp. Classification (GTDB taxonomy): domain Bacteria; phylum Pseudomonadota; class Alphaproteobacteria; order Sphingomonadales; family Sphingomonadaceae; genus Pelagerythrobacter. The sequence goes on along the minus strand of JAPSJS010000011.1, from coordinate 60,259 downwards.
GCGCTGGAGAAATGCGCGACGATCAATTGGTCCCTGCTGCCGATCGTGCCCAGCAGCACCGCGACGAATGCGAAGAACAACGATGGCATCGCGCGGGATCATGCGGGCGGAGCGCTGCGGGGACAAGCGGCTATTTTTTGGTGGCGATCGGGGAGAAGGGTTCGCACCGGGCGCCCCCCCTTCCCGTCATCCCAGCGAAAGCTGGGATCGCGTGCAGCGAAGTCCGACCTGGCGGGTAGCGATCCCAGCTTTCGCTGGGATGACGGAATGGAGAAGAAGCGCGGCGATCTCTAAGCCACCCACGGCCCCTGAATCGCGAAGGTCTTGGTCGGGCTGTAGGCATTCACGAACAGCGTCCCGCCGTCGGGGGAGAAGCAGGCACCGGCCCATTCGGTCTGTTCGTGGAGGAAGGCGAGCGGATAGGCGGCGCCTTCGGGCGTGATCCCGCGCAGGTGGTTCTCAACCACCTCCGTATATTGATCCTCGCACACCACCAAGTGGCCGTTGGGCCCCACGGTCAGATTATCGCCGTAGTTGAACTGGTCGGGGCTGGTCGATTCGAAGAACAGTTGCAGCCGGTCGGCCTGCCCGCCGCGGCCGGGCACGAGGCGGAATATCTGGCCGAGCTTGGCCGCGCCGCCACTGGTGCAGCAGAAGTAGAGCTCGCCGTCACCCATGTGGATGCCCTCGCCGCGCGCGAACAGCGCCGCGCCCGCCGCCGCGCCCCGCTGGCGCAGGTCGTCCTCGGGCGCCTCGACATTGTCGAGATCGACCCAGCGCACCTCGGCCCAGGCATCGACCGGCATCGGCGCGCCCTGCCAGTTGCGCGTGTCGGCCGGCGCATCGACGAGTACGAGCGCCTGGAGCTTTCCGCCTTCGGCCAGCTTGCCCGGCGTGTTCGGGATGAAGCGATAGAGCAGGCTGTCGTCGCGATCCTCGGTCTGGTAGACGATCCCGGTCGCCGGATCGACGCAGGCGGCCTCGTGATTGAAGCGGCCCATCGCCTTCAGCGGCACGGGATCGACCAGTCCGGGCGCGGACGCGGGCACTTCGAACGTCCAGCCGTGGTCCTGGTTGATCCGCCCGTCGGCGCGCACCGGCGCTTCCTCGCAGGTCAGCCAGCTTCCCCACGGTGTCACCCCGCCTGCGCAGTTGCGGATCGTGCCGGCGAGCGAGCGATACTCCTTCTCCACCGCCAGCGTTTCGGCATCGAGCACCAGCGTGGTCGTTCCGCCGGGCAGCGGGATGAGGCTGCGCGCCACGGTGTCGAACGCCGGGCCCGCGACGCCGCCGCCGTCCTTGCCGGGCACGAGCTCGTGATTGCGGACCAGGGCGATCTTGCCGCCGCCGAGATCGAAGCAGCCCATGCCGTCGGCCGCGTCGGGCACGGTGAATCCATCGCTCATCGCGTCGCCCAGCTTCGAGAGCACGCGGTAGGAGAACCCTTCCGGCAGGTCGATCAGCCCCGCCGGGTCCGGCCGCAGCGGGCCGTAGCCGGCAGTGCGCGAGGCGCCCGCCATGGTGGTCGAACAGCCGCTCGCCGCCAGCGCGGCAAAGGCGCTGCCGGTGGCGGCGAGGAATGTGCGGCGGTCGGCGGTGAGCGATGCAGGCATGTGCGGATCCCTGAAGAGTTACGTGGCCCCGATGCGATAGCAGCGTGACGCAGGGATGACAGGCCACATTTGCGGCCGCGAATTGGGTTCCGGCGCGGAAAACGCCTCCTTACGGCTGACTGGAGGCTCCGTCTGGCGCGCAATAATTCCGGTCCGGCGCTAACGGGTATACCTTTCGCGGCGAAACCGGGAGGGGGCACCCCCTATGGAGCCGCGCGACAATGCCTGTCTCGATGCGTTAAGCTGGTTCGAGAGTCTTGCCCGCCTGTCCGCCTGGACGGCGGCCGAAGCTCCGATCGAGAACGTCCTGCGCCTGTCGTATCATCTCGCCGCGCTCGCGCCGCCGCCGTTCGGCGCAATCGCGGCCTGCACGCTGGACGAAAGCGCGTTCGACAAGCTGCTCGAGCGCCAGGCCTTTGAAGCCGCGGCTGCCGCGCTGATCGGGACGGCGCTGTCCTGCGAAATCGTCTCGCGCGGTGGGGGCTCCGCGACGGGACGCGTCTGGCTGGAGGGCGACACGGATGAGAGCCTCGCCAGTTCGGACATGCCCGCCATGGCGCTCGTGCGCGCCTGGCTCGCCTTCATGCTGAGCCTGAATCAGGCGACCGGCAGTTCCCACAAGTCCGCGTAGATCCCGATCCGCACCGCGTCGGACGTCGATCGCGCGTCGAGCTTGCGCATGACGTTCTTGCGATAGATCTCGACCGTCCGCGGGCTGAGGTCGAGCTCGGCGGCGATCTGCTTGTTCGAATTGCCGTTCAACAGCGAGACGAGCACGTCGTGCTCGCGCCCCGTGAGCTGACCGACCGAGGCCTTCGCCTGGGCCCGGGCGAGTTCGATCTGTCGCCTGCGGTCACCTTCCTCGCCTAACCGCCGCAACGTTTCGTCGAGCAGCCCAGGCTCGAACGGCCAGCGCAGATAATCGAGCGCGCCTTCGCGCATCGCCCGCACGACCTGCTCCGGCTGGGGCGCCTCGCAATAGATCGAGACCGGGTAATAGCGGCCCTTGCCGCGCAAGCTGGCGAGGAATTCGGAGAACCCGTCCCGCTCCGCCCGATCGGCCATCAGCACGGCTCCGCCGGGCGGCAGAATGCGCAGGAATTCGCTGATATCCTCATAGATTTCGGCGTGGAGCCTGCGCGCCATCAGCTCGCGCGAGATCTCGGCACGCCGGCGTGTGTCGAAGTCGATCACATGCACGGGCAGACCGCCCGTGACCCCGGTCACCTCCATGGCCGGCACCCGGCTGAACGGCTCCGCGCTTCGCACGTGCAACCACTCATCGGTGCAAGGCCGATGCGGGAATTCTGCGCCCCCAAGCTCAATCAAACCCCCCGGTCAGCCAGGGCGGCGTTAACTTAATGGCAAGGGTTCTGCAAACGTTAAAATGTGTTTCGCGGAGCCGTTCAGCCCTCCGCCGCAGGCGACTGTGCTGCGCCGCGCAGGGCGGCCTCGATCTCGAGGAAATCCTGCCGCACCGAAGCGAGCAGATCGGCGTTGAAATCGGCCACGCTGCCCAGCACCGCCTGCCGCGCCGCACCGTAGACCTGCAGCAGCGCCTCGGCCAGCGGAGCCTTGCGGTCCACACCCATTTCCAGCGCCGTGATCGCGGTCAGCGCGCGGGTCAGCCCCTTGCTGCGCAGCATGGGATCGCCGCGCTCCTGTGCGAACAGGGCGGAGCCGAGGCCCGCGATCGCCTGCTCGAGGCAGAGCTGCACGAGCGCCGCAGAATCGCCGCCGTGCACCCGCGCGTCGAGCGAGCTGCGGCGGTAGGCCTCGTGCGGATCGGTGAGCGCCAGCATCGCCTCAGTCCTTCCCGGCGTTCCAGGCGTCGATCTGCGACTGGAGGAACGACAGCGTCGATTGCGAGGCGGCAATGCGCGAGTCCGCCTTGGCGAAACGCGCGACCATGTTGGCGCGCAGGGTTTCCTGCTGGTCGGCCAGCTTCGCGGCCGCTTCCGAAAGGTCGGTCGACTGCGACTGATAGCGCGCGATCGACCCGGCAAGCGAACCCGGATCGCCGGTGCGCGAAGCCTGGCGCGAGATCCGGTCGACGGTCGCATAGATGCCGTAGAGGCCGGTGGTGAACATCGCGGCGACGCCGCCCGGGTCGCGCGCCAGAGTCGCATCGAGGCGCGCGGTGTCGAGCCGGAAGGTGCCGTCGCGCTGGATCGCGAGGCCGAGATCGGCCAGCGTGCGCGGGGCGCCCTCGGGCGCGTTGGGCATGATCTCCATGCCCGAAAGCTCCGACAGCGTTCGCTTGAGCGCTCGGGCGCCCGGATCGCGCGCGAGGTCGCCGTTCATCGGATCGGTCGCGGTGTAGAGCTCGCTCACCACTTCGTTGAGAGCGTTGACGATGTCCTGCATCGCCGAGGAGATCGTGCCGACCGGGCTGGGAAAGCCGATCGTCGTCGAGGTGCCGGCATTGGTGCCGGTCAGCTTCAGCGCCAGCCCGGGCGCCACCGTGCCGACGTCGTTGCTGGCGCTGGTCATGGCGATACCGTCGAGCTTGAATTGGGCATCGGCGGAGGCCGCGAGCAGCCGGCCCGGATCGCCGCCGGCGGCCGGGTTCCACGCCAGCGCCGCCAGCCCTTCCTCGCCGGCGGTCTCGGTCGCCTCGACGACGAAGCCGCTCTTCGCGCCCTCCGCTCCCTTGATCACGAGTTGCGCGCCCTGCGGGGTCTGCGCGACGTAGGCGCTCAGCCCGGCATTCTTGGCGTTGATCGCGTTGGCAATGTCGGACAGCGTCGAGCCGCTGGCAATGTCGACGGTCACCGCCGTCTGCTCGGCATCGGCCGTGAAGTCCGTGCCGTCGGTCGTGCCGAAGCGGAAGGTCAGCGACCCCGCCCCGACAACCGCGGCCGGGTCGGCCATGGCGGGGCCCGCCAGCGTCTGTCCCCGCGCAAGCGCGAGCACTTCGAGGCTGTAGGAGCCGGAGCCGGTCGTGCCCGGCGGGCTGGTTACCGTGGCGACGGCGGAGTTGCCAATCTGCGGCTTGACCGCGAGGTCCCCCGCGCGGACCCGGTCGCCCAGCGCGCTCGCCAGCATGGCCAGCGTGTTCTTGAGCGAGGACGCGGCGGAAATCTGCCGCTCGAGCTCTTCGCTTCTCGTGCTCAGCCGGTCGTTGCGCAGCGCGAACTGCGCGTCGGCGAGGTCGCTCGCCAACTTGACCATATCGATCCCGCTACCTGCTCCGAGACCGGCGATAATGGACGACATTTCGCTCATGACGGTGAGAACGGCTCCTGCGGGCGGGGGTTAAGAGGGGACGCGGCCGTCGGCATCGAAGCGCAGTTCCACCGGCACGTCGACCGCCGGCGCGGGCCGCGCCTCGCCGCGCTTGAGCGAGAGGACGAAGGCCAGCACGGAGGCGACCGCGGCATAGAGCTCCTCGCGGATCGTCTGGTTCTCGCGCGTGGTGTAGTAGACGGAGCGCGCGAGCTGCGGATATTCGAGCAGCGGCACGCCGTATTCGCGCGCCAGCTCCTTCATCGCCGCTGCCTTGTCGCCGCGCCCCTTGGCGAGCACGATCGGCGCGGCCGCCTTGTCGGGATCGTAGACCATCGCGACCGCGAAGTGCGTCGGGTTGGTAAGCACGAACTGCGCCTCACGCATGGCGTGCGCCACGCCCCCGGCCGCGATGTCGCGCTGGCGCTGGCGGCGGTGCGCGCGCGCCTCGGGCGAGCCTTCGGCCTGCTTGTGCTCGTCGCGCATTTCCTGGTGGCTCATCTTGAGCCGCTGGTTGCGGCGCAGCCACTGGATCGGCGCGTCGATCAGCGCGATCACGATCAACCCGCCGGCGAGCGCGATCAGCAGCGAGGTCACCGCGCCCCACGCGGCGGTGAGCTGCTGCGACAGGTTGCCGCCGCCGAGCCCCATGATCGTCTCCAGCCAGCTCCGCCCCCAGACCCAGGCGATCCCGCCGAGCAGCGCGACCTTGAGGATACCCTTGCCCATCTCGATCCAGCCGGTCGGGCCGAACATGCGCTTGAACCCGGCGAGCGGATTGATGCGCGAGCCCTTGAAGGCGAGGTTCTCGTTCACCCAGCGCCCTTCCCCGCCGAAGCCGAGCTGAGTGATCAGCGCCAGCGCGATCATTGGCACGGCGATCGTGAGGATCGGCGGCAGGGCGACGAACAGGCTGACCGTCATCATGCGGCCGGGCTGGAAATCGGTCATGTCGCGGCGGTCGAACACCAGGCTCTCGCGCACGATCTGGCTCATCTCGTCGAGCAGCCAGGGCCCGGCGAATATCAGCCAGGCGGCACCGAACAGGATCCCGACCGCCGTGGTCGCCTCGCGCGAGCGCAGGACATCGCCCTTGCGCGCGGCGTCGCGCTTGCGCTTCTCGGTCGGCGCGAAGGTCTTTTCGCCGGCGGTCTCGCTCATTGCACCAGCACCCGCTCGGTTTGACCCAGAGCCATCTCGGCGATGTCGCCGAACTGCTCGTAGATCATCGGCGCGGCGATGATCAGCGCCGCGATCCCCGCCAGCACGCCAGCCGGCAGGCCGAGCGCGAAGAGGTTGAGCGAGGGGGCCGAGCGGCTGAGCACGCCGGTCAGCATCTGCACCAGCAGCAGCACCAGCGTGACCGGTAGCGCGATGCGCACCGCGGTCTCGAACATGGCGCCGGCGAAGCTCGCGACCTGCGCGAAGCCGTCGGCGCCCAGCCAGGTCTGGCCCGGCGGGAAGGTGCGGTAGCTTTCGACCAGCAGCGCGATCCAGTGCAGATGCGCGCCGAGCGCGAGGAAGATCAGGATCAGCACGATGGTGAAGTACTGGCCGAACGCGGTCGTCTGCCCGCCGCCGTTGGGATCGGCCGCCATGGCCATGCTCATGCCCATCGCCCCGCCGATCACTTCGGCCGCGATGACCGGCGCGGCGAAGGCGATCTGGAGCACGAAGCCGAGCGTGAGCCCAACGGCGACTTCGCCTGCGACGGCCAGCAGGCCGGCGGCGGAGAACAGCGCCTCGGGCGGGGTCACCGCCGGCAGCCAGACCGCGACGAAGATCGCCAGCGCCCCGGTCACGCACACGCGCACCGTCATCGGGACCGATGCCGCGCCGAAGATCGGGGCGGCGAGCAGGGCGGCGCCGATGCGGGTCATCAGGAACACGACGCGCCAGAAGTCCTGCTCGATCGCGCCGAGGCCAAGATCGAGCGCGATCACTCGCCGATCCTGGCGATTTCCATGAAGATTTCCTGCATGAAGTCGCCCAGCAGCGCCATCATCGAGGCGCCGAAGAGGACCAGCACGAGCGCCACCGCGGCGAGCTTGGGCACGAAAGTCAGCGTCTGCTCGTTAACCGAGGTGGCCGCCTGGATCAGCCCGACGACGAGGCCGATGGCAAGACTGGCGAGCAGCACAGGCGCCGCCACCAGCGCGGTGATCCACAGCATGCGGTCCGCCAGCGCGAGGAGGATCGGAAGCTCGTCCATGGTCAGGCGAAACTCGAGGCGAGCGAGCCCATCAGCAGCGCCCATCCGTCTACCAGGACGAACAGCAGCAGCTTGAACGGCAGCGACACCAGCATCGGGCTCATCATCATCATGCCGAGGCTCATCAGCACGCTGGAGACGACGAGGTCGATCACCAGGAACGGCAGGAACAGCATGAAGCCGATCTGGAACGCCGTCTTGAGCTCACTGGTGACGAAGGCCGGCAGCAGGATCGAGAACGGCACGTCCTGCGGGCTGGCGAACTTCGGCGCATCGGCGATTTCGGCGAACATCTCCAGGTCGCGCTCGCGCGTCTGGCGGATCATGAAGGCGTGGAACTGGTCGCCGGCGACCTCGATCGCCTCTTCCGCATTCATCTGCCCCGCCGCGTAAGGCGCGATCGCCGCATCGTTCACCCGCTCCAGCGTGGGCGCCATGACGAACAGCGAGAGGAACAGCGACAGGCCGATCAGCACCTGATTGGGCGGCGACTGCTGCAGGCCGAGCGCCTGGCGCAGGATCGCGAGCACGACGATGATCCGCGTGAAGCTGGTCATCATCAGGATCAGCGCCGGCAGGATCGTCAGCAGCCCCATGACGAGGAGGAGCTGGAGCGACATGCTCAGCGGCTCTCCCCCCGCGCCGCCGAGTTCGCCGAAGGCACGGTCGAGCGCGCCGGGCACGGCGGCCTGCGCCTTGGCCGCAGCGGGAATGGCGAGCGCGGCAAGCGCGCCCAGAATGGCCGCCAGCCGCTTCACGCGGCGTCCTCCACCGCCGGGCGGGCCGGCGCTTCGGCAAGCCGCGTCAGGCCCGCGCGCGAGGTCGAGACGAGGATCTCGCGTCCGTGGAACTCGATCACGGCGAGGCGCATGGTCGGCGAAAGCATGGTCGTCTCGACGATCCGCACGGCCTTGGTCCCGCCCTGTGGCGCGCCGAACTTGCCCTGCATGCGCTGGGCGAGCTTGAGGGTGCCCCAGATCATCAGGCCGATCAGCGGCAGCAGGACCAGCAGCTTGACGACGTACCAGAACATCAGGCGGCGCCTTCCGCCTGCTTGGGCGCCTGCTTGGCGCCGGCCTTGGTCGTCACCTCGATCGGCGGCGCGCGCCGTTCGCGGGGCGCGGCGGCGGGCTGGTTGGCGCCGACGAGTTCGAGGATGCGCAGGCCGAAGCGGTTGCCCTCGGCGACGACTTCGCCCTTGGCGATCAGCTTGCCGTTGACCAGCACGTCGAGCGGCTCGTCGGTCAGGCGATCGAGCATGACCACGCTTTCCTCCGCCAGATCGAGCACTTCGCGCAGGTTCATCTGCGCGCGGCCGAGCTCGACCGTCAGGCGGACGTCGATGTCCTGAATCAGGCCGAAGCCCTGGGCGGTGTCGGTCATCGGATTTCCTTTGCGGTGAAAGTCTGGGTGATCTGGAGCGCGACCTGGTCGTCGACTTCGCCGACGGTGCCGCGGGCGATGATGATCTCGCCCACCTGCAGCGGCACGTTGCGCGCGACCATGATCGGAAGAACGGTGCCCGGCTGGATCGCGGCCAGGCGGTGGAGCGGCATTTCCATGTCGACCAGCCGCGCGCTGGCGGCGAGCGGCAGGTCGGCAAACGGCGCCTCGTGGATGCCCGGCTTGCGGCGCGAGACCGGCGCGCGGGGCGCCGAGGCACGCTTGGGCAGGAGCGAAGAAAGCGCGGCGGTCTCGAGTGCGAGCACGATGTGCCAGGTGCGCCCGCGGGTCGCGACCTCGAGCGTCAGCGCGGTCAGCTCCGCATCGGGCGCGAAGGGCGCGCGAAGCTCGGCCGGCGAGGAACTGTCGGTGCGGAATTCGAGACCACCGAGCTCGCCCGCCATCGCGGCGAGGACCTGGCGTTCGAACCGCTGCGACAGCAGCCGTGCGGTGTGCGGCAGCTCGGCCGGCAGACGCTCGCCGATCTCGCCCGTGCCGCCGAAAGTGCGGTCGAGCTGTTCGAGGATCGCGCGCCCGTCGAGCGCGAGGAACAGGGCATGCCCGGCCATGCCGAAGCGGTGGCGGCTCGGGGCGATCAGCGGCGCGCAGTGGCCCGTCAGTTCCGCCCCCGCGAGCGCCTGCGCGCCGAGCGAGGCGACGCGCGTCTCGGCATCGTTGGCCACGGCGGCGACGCTGGCGCGCAGGGCGCCGCACAGGCGGGCGGCGAACCGTTCGAACTCGGGACCGAGCTCGACCGGCGCCTCGCGCCCGCGCAGCAGCACGCCCGCGTGGGTCGCAGGACGGCGACCCGCCTTGGGAGAAGCGCGGCGCGTCATTGGACGATGAAGGTCCGGAAGTAGACGTTGTCGACCCCGCCGAAGCCTTCCTGCTCGACGAGCACGGCGTTGACCGCGTCGGTCAGGCGCTTCTGCAGGTCCTTCTTGCCCGCGCTGGTCATCACCGTTTCCTCGGGCGTGTCGGCAAGCTCGACGAGGATGCGCGAGCGGATCGCGAGCTGGTGCTCGTCGAGCCACATCAGCACGCGCCCGTCGCGACGGGTCGAGGCGGCGAGGCTCACCTGGATGAGGCCGTCGCTGTTCTTGAGGTTCGAAGTGAAGTCCTCGGCGAAGCTGAAATAGGCAGTGCGGTACTTGTTGCCGCCTTCGCCGTGGACGACGTCGGTTTTGCCGGTGGAGCCCTTCGGCGCGGGCGGTGCGTAGGGGTCTTTCTCTCCCTTGAGCACGAACTGCGGCCCGGCTTCCGTGGCATTCGCGCCGGCCATCTGGATCACGCCGGTCGACATCAGGCCGAACACCGTGCCCCCGGCCGCACCGGCGACGAGCACACCCACCAGCAGCAGCTTGAGCACGCCCCTGCCCTTGGCCGGCTTGTCCTGGTTGTCCTTCTTGTCACTCATTCCTTGGTCCTCGAATTGGATGCGTTGGCCGGGTCAGGCGTAGATCGCGGAGCCGTCGCCGCGGCGAGCGCCCTGCCCGGAGGTGTCGGTGTCGGCGCGGCGGCGGCCTTCGTGCCGCTCACGGTGCGGTGGATTGCCTTCGGCAGAGCCGCCGTCGCGGTCGGCAAGCGATCCGCCGCGGGCGGACGCATTGCCGCCGCTCTGCGCGTTCTGCTGGCTGCCCGGCGCGCTTCCGTCGCCCTGCGTGAAGGCCGGCCGGTCCGCCACGGCAGCGGCGACCGCGCGGTGCGCCTCGGGATCGGCCGCGGCGATCTGGACGCCGAGCTGGCCGTCGCGCCGCTGGTCGAAGCGAAGCGAGAGCTCGCCGAATTCGGCATGGTCGAGCGCCAGCGTCGCGCCCTTGCCCGCCATCGCCTCGCGCGCCGAGGCGAGGCTGTCGACGATCCGACTGAGCTCGCGCGCGATGCCGGTCTCGACCGCGGGTTTGTCGGCAGTGAAGGACGGCGCGGCGTCGCTCGCGGCGCCGGCTGGGGTGGCAGCGGCAAGGGCCGCGGGCTGCACCGGTGCCGGCGTTTGGACCGAAGCGGGTTCGGCGACGATCCTGCTCGGCGCCTTCACGGCCGGCTCGGCCGCAGGGCGATCGCCGGCGGCCGGGTCGCGCCCGCGCTCGGCCGAAGCGCCGGCGGGCTGGAACTTGGCGGCGAGCTCGACCGCGGGCTTGTCCGCAGCGAGCGCCGGATCGCGCGGCGCGGCGGCCGTCTCGCCCGTTGCGGGCAGCGGCGCGACTTGGATCGCGACGGCAGGTGTCGCCGGCTTGGCGGCCTCGCCCTCTGCCTGCGCGGGGAGCGGAAGACCAGCAGGAAGCTGGGGCACGAACGGGAGTGCGGACGCGGCGGTTGCGGGCGCGGAGGCGTGCCCTGCCTTGGCCACCGGCTCGCCAGCCGCCGGCTGCACGACCTGCGGCGGCGTCAGCGCCAGCGTGGTCAGAGCAGCCTCGGCGGCACCGGCATTCTCCGCCGCTTCCGGCAAAGCCTCGGCATCGGCCGGCAAGATCTTGCCGGTTCCGGCAATGTCCGGCAGCGCGATGACCGGAACGGCCTCGCCCTCGTCTTCGACGGCTATCTCTGGTGTCTCGGAAGTCGGCTCCTCGGCCTGCCCGCCCTGCACAGCGGCGCCGAGGGCGGAGAGCAGGCGCGAGAACGCGCCTTGCACGCCCGCTTCGCCGCCTGTCGCCGGTGCGGCCGCGCCGAGGTCGAGCACCGAGGGCGCCTTGGACTGGGAAAGAAGCTGAGAAATCATTGGCCTGCCGTGTGCGATTGAACGCACACGTTTATTCAAGATGCGTGCCAGTTTTCCTCGCGCCGTTCCTCGCGCCGATGGGTTCGCGCTTCTCGACCTTTTCGTGGATCGCGCGGGCGAGATCGCGGCGCCCTTCCTCCGCCTTCTGCAGACGGCGCTCGGCGACCGCGAGATCGGCCAGCCGGTCGTCCGCCTCGCGCCGGGCGTGTTCGGCCTGCAATGCGGCGGTCGCGCCGAGATCGCGGAGATGGCTGCCAAGCACGGTGGCGCTGCGCAAGTCGGCGCCGTCGCGCGAGGTGTCGCGCAGGGCATAGACCTGCGCCAGCGTGCGCGTGCGTTCGGAAAGCTGTTCGAGCTTCTGCCGCACCGCTTCGGCCCGGTGCGCTTCGGCCGCGGCCTGGCGCTGCTCGGCCGAGCGCAGCCGCTCGATCAGGCGCGCGCGGCGCAGGCGCCCCCTGTCGCCAGTCATCGTCACTGGTCATTGCCGATCAGCTGCCGGAGCTGCACGGTGGCCTCGTCCAGCGAAACGCGCTCGGCCACGTCCTGCTTGAGGAATTCGGCGATCTGGGGGTGGAGCGCGATGCCGCGGTCGACCAGCGGATCGGCCCCGGGGCGGTAGGCACCCATCAGCAGCAGGTCGCGGTTGCTCTCGTAGGCCGAAACGAGCGCGCGCAGGCTGCGCGCGAGCAGGTTCTGCTGCGGGCTCGCGACGTCGCTCATCACGCGGCTGAGCGAAGCGCCGACGTCGATCGCCGGATATTGCCCCCGCTGTGCGAGATCGCGCGAGAGCACGACGTGGCCGTCGAGGATCGAGCGGGCCGTGTCCACCACCGGATCGTTCTGGTCGTCGCCGTCGGCGAGCACGGTGTAGATCCCGGTGATCGAGCCGCCGCTTTCGGCCGAATTGCCCGCCCGCTCGACCAGCTTGGTGATCGTCGACAGCGCCGAAGGCGGATAGCCGCGCGCTGCGCCGGGCTCGCCGAGCAGTATCCCGATCTCGCGCGCCGCATGGGCGATGCGGGTCAGGCTGTCCTGGATCAGCAGCACGCGCAGGCCCTGCGCGCGGAAATATTCGGCGAGCGAGGTCGCCAGCAGCGCGCCGCGCAGCCGCAGGTTCGCGGCATGGTCGGCAGGAACGGCGACGACTGCCGTGCGCGCGGCCGCCTCGCCCTGCATGTGCCGTTCGACGAAGTCGGAGACCTCGCGCGCGCGCTCGCCGATCAGGCCGACCACGACCACGTCGGCTTCCGCGCCGTGCGCGATCATGTCGATCAGCACCGACTTGCCGACGCCCGAGCCGGCCATGATGCCGACGCGCTGGCCGATGCCGAAGGTGGTCAGCGCGTTGATCGCGCGAATGCCGGTGTCGAACGGCTCGCGCACGCTCGCGCGGTCGAGCGCGCCGGTGCGCTTGCCGCCCGCGGGCCATTCCGCGCGCGAGCGCAGCGGCGGGCCGCCGTCGATCGGGCGGCCGAGGCCGTCGACCGCGCGGCCGAGAAAGGCCGGGCCGACCGGCAGCATGCCTGGCCGCCCTTCCGGCCGCACGGGCACGCCGGGACGCAGCAGCACGCTGTCGCCGAGCATCATCATCATCGTGCGTCCGTTGCGGAAGCCGATCGCCTCGGCGGTGAGCGTCGCGCCCTTGCCGTCGTCGATCCGGCACAGGCCGCCGATGGGCACCGAAAGGCCGCTGACCTCGATCAGCCCGCCGTCGCAGGCCGCGATCCGGCCGAAGCGGCGCGGGTGCAGGTCGACCGGCGGCATGGCGAGTTCGCCGAGCACCGTGTCCAGCTCGCTCAGCACTCGCGGAAGGCCTCTTCGAGGATGCGGCGCCATTGCGACGGCCCGTCCTCGATCCCGCCGTCCTCGGTTTCGATCCGCAAGCCCCCGCGCTCGACCGAGGGGTCGGGCGCGGCGACGAGATCGGCCGGCAGCCGGCTTTCGACCAGCGCCAGATCGTCGGGGTGAAGCAACACGCGGCGTTCGTCCTGCGCACGCTGGAGCATGGCGGTGGCCTTGCCGATCCGCGCGACGAGGCCGTCCTCGTCGAGCGCGAGCGGCAGTATCGCGTCCTCGCACAACGCCAGCACCGTGAGCCGCAGACGCTCGCGCAAGGCGGCGGCGCTTTCGGCGTCGAAGCGGGCGAAGGCGAGCTCGATCGCGTGCCGCCGGGCATCGCGTTCGCGTTCCTCCTCGCGGGCGCGGGCTTCCGCCTGCGCCGCGCCTTCGGCGAATCCCCGCTCGTAGGCTTCCGCCACGGGATCGGGCTCGGGCTCGGCCGCCGCTACCGCCTCGGAGGCAACGACGAACAGGGGCGAAAAGCGCGGATCGCGCGAAAAACCGCCGCTGCCGCGCAGCCGCTCCAGCGGGAGGCAGGCCTTAGACATAGTCGTCGTCCGCCCCGCCGACCACGATCGTTCCGTCGGCCGCGAGCCGCTTGGCGGTCGCGATGATCGCCTTCTGCGCTGCTTCCACGTCGGCGCGCTTGATCCGGCCGCGTTCCTCGATCTCGTCGCGCAGACCGTCCGCCGCGCGGCTCGACATGGCGCCGAAGAAGACCTCGCGCTGCGCTTCCTCGAGGCCCTTGAGCGCGTCGATCAGCACTTCGCTCTCGATCTCGCGCAGGAGCTGCCCGATCGTCTGGGTGTCGAGGTCGAGCAAGTGCTCGAACTTGAACATCTCGCTCTCGATGTCGCGGGCGAGCTGCTTGTCGAGCTTGTTGAGGCCCGGGATGACGCGCTTCTCCATGCTGCGTGCGGCGCTGTTCATGATCTCCGCCGCCTCGCGCACGCCGCCCATGGTCAGTTTCCTGATCCCGTGAGTGCCGGCGATCTTCGTGGCCAGGGTTTCCTCCAGGATCGCGATCGCCTCGGGCGAGACCGGCCCCAGGCTGGCGATCCGGTGGACGACCGGGGTGTGCAGGTCCTCCGGCAGGCCGGCGAGCACCGCCGCGGCGGTCGCGGGTTCGAGCTGGACGAGCAGCACGGCGATCGCCTGCGGATGCTCGTCCTGAATCAGCGGGATCAGCACGTCGGGCTCGAGCCACTGGGCGATCTCGAGCGCCGGGTTGCGCGGCGCGTTCTCGGGCGGGGCGACGCGGCGCATGATGCTGTCCGCCTTCACTTCGCCGAGCGCGCCGGTCATGATCCGGCGCACGTTATCGATCCGGCCGTGCGCGGTGATGCCCGACTGGCTGGCGGAATTGGCGAAGCTGGCGATCGCATCGGCGATCGCCGTCGGCCCGATGTCGCCCAACTCGCACATCTTGGCGCCGAGCCTGCGCAGTTCCTCGGGCGAGAGGCCGGCGAGCAGCCTCGCCGCCTCTTCCTCGCCGAGCAGCATGACCATGACCGCGGCGCGGTCGGCTCCGTCGAATTCGATCGGGGCGGCCATCACGCCACGCCTTCGGTGCTGCGCGTCTCGCTGAGCATGCGGCGCAGCGCCTGGAGCGCGTCGTCCGGCTGCTCGCGCGCGATGCGCTGGGCGAGCTCGATCTGCGCGGAAAGCTCCTCGCGGTCGGGCTCGTCGTTCATCGCGATCAGCGCGGGCCGGCGGCCGGCCGGGAGCACGGTCATTTCACCTTCCGCCTCCTCGCCTTCCTCGTCCCTGCGGCTGGTCAGCGCGCGGACGATCGGCCGGGCGACGAACAGCAGGACGAGGACGACGCAGATCAGCGCGACCAGATTGCGCACGACCATCGCGAACCACGGCGCTTCCCAGAACGGCGGCTCCTCGGCCACGGGCGGGTCGAACGGGCGGACGATGACCGCCACCGTGTCGCCCCGCGCGGTGTCGGCGCCGACGGCCGCTGCGACGAGGTCCTCGAACTTCTTGATGTCGGCGGGCCTGGCGCCCTGCAGCACGTCCTGGTTGATCGCGACCGCAACCGACAGGCGCTTCACGCTCCCCGGCGCGACGTTCGACACGGCGACCTCGCGGCCGAGCTCGTACGTGCGGGTCGCGCTGCTTTCTCCCACTTCGGGCGCGGCGCCGGCGGCGGGTCCGCCCTCGGGTGCGCCTTCGACCGCTTCGGGCGCCGGCGGGGGCGTGTTCGACAGCACGCCCGGTACGCCGACCGCGGCGCCGGGGCCGGCCATGGTCGAGGTCTGGGTCGTCTCGCGGCGCACCGCGCCGTCCTTGTCGTAGCTCTCGCGCGCCGAGGTCACCTCGTTCATGTCGAGCGCGACCTGGATCTCGCTGGAGAAGTTCTCGGCCCCGATCATCGGCGCGAGCAGCTGGTCGACCTGCGAACGCAGCTTCGCCTCCATCCGCGTCTGCAGCTCCAGCCGGTCGGATTCGCCGCCAGCGGGGTCCGACAGCAGGCGGCCGTGCTGGTCGACTATGCGCACCGCGTCGATCGACAGCCCCGGCACCGAAGCGGCGACGAGGTTGGCGATCGCGGTGACCTGCGATTCGGAAAGCTGCCGCCCTCGCGCCAGCCGCAGCATGACAGAGGCGGTCGGCGGCAGATTGTCGCGCACGAAGACGGAGCGTTCGGCCTGCGCGAGATGGACGCGGACCGATTCCACGCCGTCGATCTCGCGGATCGTCAGCATCAGGTCCCGCTCCTGCGCGGCCCGCAGCCGGTCGCCTTCGAGCGTGCGGCTGGCGCCCATGGGAAGCGAATCGATCAGGTCCTGCCCGGTCTCGGGCGTGGCGAGCGCGCCGTCGGACGCGACCACCATGCGCGCGCGGTAGAGATCGTCAGCACCTACGGTGAGCGCGCCCGTGGCGTTGTCGATCGTGTAGCCGATCGATGCGGCTTCGAGAGCGCTGACCACGCCGGCGCGGTCGGCGTCGCCGAGCGAGCTGTAGAGCATCCGCTGCGGCGCCGGCGCGAGCGCGGCCCAGAGCAGCGCTGCCACTCCCACGGCGGAAAGCCCGGCGAACCAGGGCAGCGCCTTCCTCACCGCGGGCTGCGCCACGAAAGCGGCGGCGCGGTCCTTGAACGAACCGGCGCCCCTTACGCGCAGCGGCGCAAGGAGCGACCCGGAGGAAGCACTCGTGGGAACGAGGTCGCTCATCTAATCAAACCCCCATCCGCATGATGTCCTGATAGGCGGACAACAGCTTGTTCCGGACCTGCAGCGTGGCTTCGAAAGCGATCCCGGCTTCCTGGCGCGCGAGCATGACTTTGGCGATGTCGGTCACTTCGCCGCGTTCGTAGCCTGCGGCGAGCTCAGAGGACTTGCTCTGTGCCGCGTTGACACCGTCGAGTGCCGTTCTGAGCGTGTCGGCAAAGCCCCCGCCCGCCGGCTCGCTCGGAGCCGCCGCGCCCGTGTCTGCGGCGCCTTTCGCCTGCTGGAGCTCCTGCAGAACGCTCGATCGTTCCAGGATCTGCTGGCGCAATGCCATGATCTGCTGGACCGATCCCGCGCCCCCGATGCCGCCCACGCCGCTCATCGACGGCCTCCGACGGCCAGACCGGCTTCGCGGAAGGATGCCAGGCGATAACGCAGCGTGCGTTCGCTGATGCCGAGCTGGCGCGCGGCCTCGGCTCGCTTGCCGCCGCATGCGTCGAGCGTTTCCATGATTGCGCGCGCTTCGGAAAGCTGCACCACCTTGGAGAGCTTCGCCCCGGCGCCGGCCTCGTCGAAGTCGACCTGCGGCGCCGCTTCCGGCGTGCGTTCGACCAGCCGAGCGGGTCGGTCGAACACGATATGCTGCGTGCCGATCGCCGTCTCGCCGCCGGCGAGCACCAATGCGCGGCGCATGACGTTCTCCAGCTCGCGGATATTGCCGGGCCAGCCGTGCTGCTTGAGCATGGCAACGGCCCCGTCGGTAAGCCAGGGAACCTGCTGCCCCTGCGGCGCGTGGCGCAGCAGCATGGCGAAGGCCAGCGGCACGATGTCGTTCGGCCGCTCGCGCAGCGCCGACAGCGTCATGGGAAATACGTTGAGGCGGTAGAACAAGTCGGCACGGAAACGGCCTTCCTCGACCTCCAGCGGCAGGTCGCGGTTGGCGCAGGCGATGATCCGCACGTCGACCTTGACCGGCGTGGTCGCGCCGACTGGCACGACTTCGCTTTCCTGCAGCGCCCGCAGCAGCTTGGCCTGGAGCGGGAGCGGCATCTCGGCGATCTCGTCGAGCAGCAGTGTGCCGCCCTCGGCCGCGCGGAAGAAGCCCTCGCCCGCCGCGCTGGCGCCGGTGAACGCGCCCTTCTGGTGACCGAACAGCAGCGCTTCCAGCATCGTCTCGGGAATGGCCGCGCAGTTGACCGCCACAAAGGGCTTGCCCTGCCGCTGGCTGCGGTTGTGGATGAACTGCGACAGGACTTCCTTGCCGGTGCCGGTCGGTCCGTTGATGAGCACCGGAATGTCGGTCCCCGCCAGCCGGTCGGCCAGCGCCAGGACCGAGAGCGATTCCGGATCGGCCGCGACCGGCCCCCCACCGGCCGCGGCCAGCGCGACGAGCGCGCCGAACGTCGATTCCGACACCGGATCGGCATAAGTCAGCCGTGCGCCGGTTCCCATCCGCTGGATCGCGGGCACGTCGGCCCGCGCCAGTGCAATCACGCCGGGCAACTCGCGCAGCCCGCTTTCGGCGGCGTCGGCGAGGTGTACGACCTGCCGGGGAAAGAGCGAGGATGCGATCCCCGCGAACTTGCCCGCCAGCGAAACGTGAGCCTTTTCGAACCCTTGGGTCCGTTCGATCGATCCCACTTTTCAGCCCCCTGCTGATTAACCATCCGTCCGCGGCCCTATTGGCGCCGGTAAGGGGAAATTTCGCTTAATGGTTAACAGCGGAACGTCCTTAAGTAGAAATACTTAGTTCGAGGAAGCGGGGCGTGCGCGGAGTCGTCATCCGGCCCCTCCGTCGCCCAGCGCAAGCCGGGATCGCGTGCGGCAAAGGCCGACCTGGCGGAGAGCGATGCCATCGTGGACTGGGATGATGGAAACTCTCCAGACCCGTGCGGGGCCACGAAAATCCGCCCTCCCCCTAAAACTTCCCGGCGGATTGCCGGTCTGGGTTCAAGCTGCCGCCCAAGACGGGGTCTCGGGGCAGCCCTTGAAGAGCATTGTGGGAGTTTGAACAATGTCCGTTATCAATACGAATATCAGCGCGCTCAAGGCTGCCAACGCCTCGGCCGCTGCCAACAAGGCGCTCGGTTCGGCGATGGAACGCCTGTCGACCGGCAACCGTATCAACAGTGCGAAGGACGACGCCGCCGGCCTCGCCATCGCGACGTCGATGACCTCGCAGATCCGTGGCATGAGCCAGGGCATCCGTAATGCGAACGACGGCATCTCGATGGCGCAGACCGCGGAAGGCGGCCTGAACGAAGTCACCAACATGCTGCAGCGCATCCGCGAGCTGGCCGTGCAGTCGTCCTCGGGCACCTATCAGGCCTCCGACCGCGCCAACCTGCAGGCGGAAGTCACCGAGCTCAAGTCGCAGATCGACGCCGTCGTCGCGAACAGCGAGTTCAACGGGGTCAAGCTGTTCGACGCCAGCACCGCGACCGTCACGATCCAGGCTGGTGCCGAAGCCACCGACACGATCGACCTGGCGATGGCCGACCTTTCGGGTCTCACGGCCGCCGCCTTCGACGTCGGCACCGACGCCGCTTCCGCGACCACGGCGATCGCCACGGCCGACGCGCAGCTCGAGGCGATCTCGACCGCCCGCGCCACGCTCGGTGCCGGCCAGAGCCGCCTGGAATCGGCGGTCAACACGCTGACCAACAACGTGACCAACCTGTCCGACGCGCGCTCGCGCATCCAGGACACCGACTACTCGGCCGAAACGACTGCGCTGGCGAAGGCGCAGATCCTCAGCCAGGCTTCGACCGCGATGCTGTCGCAGGCGAACCAGAGCCAGCAGAACGTTCTTTCGCTGCTGCGTTAATCGTCAGAACATCTCTGGCTTTTGGAGGGGCCCGGCGCTGTCACCAGCGCCGGGCCCTTTCTTTGTTGTGCGGGTCCGCCTTTATGCCCGGCTTGCGCGAACGCTCAGCCAGCGATCGCCGGGCCTTCCGATGCAGCGACGTACCTCCCCGACGATCCACCCGGCATCCGTCAGTGCGGACCGCAGGGCAGGCTCGCGCCAGTACGTTTCAGCGTAGCGCCGAGGCGCCGCAACGCTGCCGTGTGTGGACACGTCCTCGCCATCGCCCAGTCTGACCGAGGCGTGCAATGCCCCCCCGGCCCGCGTCGCCTCGGCAAGCCGTCCGAGCACCGCACCGAAATCCTCGCGCGCGACGTGGATCAGGCTGGCGCAGGCCCAGACCCCGTCGTACCGCGTGCCGGGGCGGTGAGGATCGGCGAGATCGTTGGTCAGCGGGTCCAACAGGTCGGCTTCGAAGCCGCTGTCGCGAAGCAGTTCGACGAACCCCTTCGAAACGTCGGTGCGCCGGACGCTGATCCCTCGCTTCTCCAGTTCAAGCGCATCTCGTCCGCCGCCGCTTCCGATCTCCAGCACTCTGCCGGAACCACCCAGATCGGCTACAAACGCGTCGATCTCCGTCGCGACCCATCGGGGCATCGCCGCAGCCTCGGCAGCGTACTGGGCCGCGGCAGCGTCGTAGGACCGTACGGTGTCGCGATCGGTGCTCATTTTCCAGCGCTCCCAAGACAACGATTGCGACCAGCGAAAGAACATCGGTTCGCTGCATCCTCGTGTTCGACGGTTGGTCAGATGAACGATCTTGCTAGTGCCATAGGACATTCGGTCGGATGACAGAAGCGCCGCCGGTGCGGCCGGCGTGGAGGATCAGCCAAGGGGCGCTGGCGGACTTTACCCGCTGGCGTACCGCATCGGCCGCGCAATCCGAGTCGCACGGTCACGCATCCGGGGTCGCCGCCGGAGAATTTTGTGTGGGTGCGCTGGGTGCATCCCGCCTCTTACGTCGTCCCAACGAAAGCTGGGGTGACGTAAGAGGGCGAACAGCAGAGGTGCGGAGGAACTCGCCTTGCCTCGTCTCCGGATCCGCAACCCCTACTCCATCAGCAGGATCGACATCCGCCGGTTGCGCGGGTCCTGCGGGTTGTCGGCGACCAGCGGTTCGCGGTCGGCGACACCTTCGATGCGGCGGAAGCGGGTTTCGCCGATACCGCCGCGCATCAGCGCCTGGCGGGTGGCTTCGGCACGGCCGGCGGAGAGCGACCAGTTGTTGGCCGCCGCGCCGCTCTTCCACGGCAGGGCATCGGTATGCCCGCGGATCGTCAGGTCGCCCGGTTCGGGGCGCACCGCTTCGGCGATCACCTTCATCAGCTTCGCTGCATCGGCCGTGAGAACGGTCGTGCCAAGCACGAACATCGAGAAATCGGCATCGTCGACCAGATCGATCCGCACGCCCTCGATCGTCTCCACCATGCGCACCTGGCGCATCAGGCGGCGCAGGCGCTGGTCGTCGGCGATGTCCTCCTGCACGCGCTCGCGCATGCGCTTGACCCGATCGATGCTTTCCTTCGGCCCGCCCGAGACATCGCGCGGGATGGTGATCGGCCGGCTGCCGGTCTGCGCCGCGCGGTGCGGATAGTTGTCCGGGTCGACCAGCGAGGCGCCGCCCAGCAGCCCATTGGAGCCGGCGCTCTTCTCCCGCAGCTTGACCAGCGTCGGGGTGAAATAGTCGGCGATCCCCTTGCGCTGCGCCTCGGTCGTCGACCCAAGCAGCCACAGCAGCAGGAAGAACGCCATCATCGCAGTTACGAAGTCGGCGTAGGCGACTTTCCACGCGCCGCCGTGATGGGCGGCCTCCTGGACCACGGTGACTTTCTTGACGATGATCGGCGGCGGCGGATCGTTGCGCCCTGCGCGGCTCGCCATCCTACCGTCCCCGCAGGCTGTCGAGCAGCTCCGAGAGGCCAGGCCGGAACGCATGGCCGAGGCCCGAGCGGGCGCTTTCGACCACCAGCGGCTGCGGATAGCCGTTGAGCGAGGCAATGATCACCTGCTTGACCGCGTGGAAGATCTGCTCATCCTGATCGATGATCTGCTTGAGCCGCGAGGCCAGCGGGCCGACCACGCCGTAAGCGAGCAGCACGCCGAGGAAGGTCCCCACGAGCGCCGACCCGATCATCCCGCCGAGCACCGCCGGCGGCTGGTCGATCGAGCCCATGGTCTTCACCACCCCGAGCACGGCGGCGACGATGCCGAGCGCCGGCAGTGCGTCGGCGAGCGACTGCAGCGCGTGCTGCGGCTCGCGCATGTCGTGGAAATGCGTCTTCATCGCGTTATCCATCACATCCTCCACCGCGTGCGTCTCCAGCGTGCCGGAGGAGACGACGATCAGCGTCAGCGTGTCGCAGATCAGCGCAGTCAGCGGCTGGTTGGCGAGCAGGTTCGGGTACTCGGCGAAGAGTTCGGATTCCTGCGGGGTCTCGACATGGCT
Organism: Altererythrobacter sp.; assembly: GCA_031178065.1. Lineage (GTDB taxonomy): Bacteria > Pseudomonadota > Alphaproteobacteria > Sphingomonadales > Sphingomonadaceae > Pelagerythrobacter. The sequence goes on along the minus strand of JAPSJS010000011.1, from coordinate 38,714 downwards.
TTCGAGCGCGACCGGCCCTTCGGTGCGCAGCAGCTTCATCAGCTTGGTGGTCAGCGCGATCGCGTCGATATGGTCCTGCCGCGAATGGCGCGGGCCCTTGAATATCTTCACGAACGAGCGGCCGATCGCCTTCAGCTCGTGCATCGAGTTGCCGGCGATCATCGCCCCGACCGCCGCGCCGCCGATGATCATCATCTCGTGCGGCACGGCCTCCATCACGGGGCCGAGCGCGCCGCCGGTGAGGGCGAATCCGCCGAACACCATGACGAGCAGGACGACGATACCGATTGCAGCGTACATGTCGTGGAAACCCTTGTTCTTCTTATCAGCGCATCATGTCGAACAGCGACAGGCCGGCGAGCCGCACGAAGCTCGCCTGGCTCGCCTCGAGCACGGTCGTCACTTCCTGCAGCCGAGTCATGGTGACCGCGAGGTCGGCCCCGCCGATCGCCTTCTGCTCGTCGGCGACCAGTTCGGAATTGGCCACCCGGCGCTCGTCCATCACCTCGATCCAGCCGAGCCGTGCGCCGACCACCGTCTGCGCGGTGGTGATCTTGTCGAGCCCGGCGGCCAGCCCGTCGAGCGCCACCCCGGTCGGCCCGGTCGGGTCGCCGCCGCTCTTGAGCGCGGTCGCGAGGTCGCCCAGTACCGCGAACAGGTCCGTCGGCACGCCGTCGGCCTCGAACGCGAATACTTCCGGGCCCGTCAGCGAGGGAACGACGGACTGCCCGTCACCGAGGTTTACCGCATCTTTCGCCGCGGTGCCGACATAGGCGGCCGTCCCGCCGCTATCCTGATAGGCGCTCCCCGCAGCCTGCCCGCCGAACAGTGCGTGCCCGGCGCTGTTGCGGCCGTTCGCGATCTGCAGCACGGCCTGGCGCAGGCTCTCGACTTCGCCGCCGATCGCCGCGCGCTGCTCGGCGCTCAATGTCTCGGTCGCGGCCTGGGTCACGAGCTCCTTGGCGCGGATCACCAGCGTGGCGAGCGAGCCGAGCGCGTCGTCGGTCATCTTGAGGTCGGTCGTCGCGAGGTTGGAACTGCGCTGGTCGATCTCGGCCAGCCGTTCGCTCCGCGCCAGCGTGCGCAGCCGCGCCGCTGCAACCGGATCGTCGGACGAGCGCGACAGGCGCTCGCCCGTACCCATCTGCTCCTGCAGCTTCTCGGCCTCGGCGCGCAGCGTGCCCACCTGGCGGGTCGCGCGCTCGTAGAAAGCGGACGTGCTGAGATTGATCATCGCGGCCTCATCTCAGTTGCAACAGGGACTGGAAGATGTCGCTCGCGACCTGCATTGCCCGGCCCGAGGCCTGGAAGGCTTGCTGGAAGCGCATCAGGTTGGCGGCTTCGGTGTCGAGATCGACCCCCGCCTGCTGCTCGAGCGAGATTCGCGCCGACGATGCGATCGCGTCGAGCGCGTCGCGCGTCACGGTCTTGCCCGCGACCGCGCTCGACACGTCGAACAGCAGCGCATTGGCCGAGCTGGCGACGCCGCCGCTTTCCAGCGCCTGCCGCAGGGCAGCGAGATTCGACCCGTCGTTGCTGCCCGCCGGCGCACCCGCCGGAGCGGTGGCGATGCCGCCGCTGTCGGTCATGACGACCCTGATCCCGGCAGCGCCGGTGCCGGCGAAGATCGGCTGGCCGGCCGCGCCGTCGAGCCCGACGCCACTCGCCTGCGCGGCATTGACCGCGCTCGCGATCCCGTCGGCCAGCGTATCGAGCCGGCCGCGCACCTGGGCTGCCGATTCGAGCGCCAGCGAAGCCCCCGCCAGCGCGCCGCCCGAAGGCTGCACGGCCGTGCCGCCGACCGCGAAGGAGATCGTGCCGTCGGCCGCCGTGACCATGGAAATCGGGCTGAAGTCGCCGCCGTTCACCAGCGTCGCGCCGCCCGTGGTCACGGTGACCGCGCCGTCGGACGCAAAGCTGGTGGTGATGTCGACGATGCCGCTCATCTGCTCGAGCAGCGAATCGCGCTGGTCGAGCAGGGTCGCGCGGTCGCTGCTGCCCTCGCCCGCGCGCGACAGGCGCAGGTTCACGCGCGCGATCTCCTGGCCGAGCACGTTCGCCTCTTCGGTCGCGGCGCTGGCGTTGAAGCGCAGCCCCTCGCCCGCCGCGCCGAGCGAATCGACCGCGATGTTAAACTTGTTCGCCAGCGTGTCGGCGCCGGCGAGGACTGCGGAGCGGAGCGACGAATTGGTCGGGTCTGAGGCGAGCTGCTGCAGCGCCGCCTCGAACTCGACGATCGAATCGTAGAGCCCCGACTGTTCGATCGCGGACTCGATGTTCTCCAGCCCGCCGAGCTCGGCATCGGCGCGCGCGAGGTCGCTGCCGGTGCGGCGCACTTCGGCCTGGCGGAACAGGTCGGCGTTGCGGTGGATGCCCGAAACGCGCGCGCCCGACAGCGAGATGTCGCCGATGCGGAGCTGCCCGCCCGAGGCGGACACTTCCTCCATCCGCACGCTGCGCCGGACGTAACCGTCGCTCGAGGCATTGGCGATGTTCTGCGCCGTCACGTCGAGCGCGGCCCGCGCCGCGCGCGCACCGCTAGCGGCGATCGAGAGGAGATCGGATGCCATGCGTCAGTTCCCCCCCGGTTCGACGAAGCGCGCAAGCTGCGCCTCGATCGTGGTCGCGAGGCCGAGCGCGCCGGTGCTCGCGGCGAGCTCCGCGAAACGCGCGTCGCGCATCTCGTGGAACGTCTCGTCGCTCTTGCCGCCGAACAGCTCGTCGCCGCCGAAATCGGTGTTGCGGGCGGCGGCGAGCATCTGGCGCACGAAGATCGCCTCGAACTGCCGTGCGGCCTCGGCCAGCCGTTCGCGCTCGCTGCCGCCGGGGGCGGTCGCGGAGACGATCGGCGGGTTGGCGCCGGCGAGCGTGATCGGGCCCGTCATATCACCACCATCTCGGCCTTGAGCGAGCCGGCCTGCTTGAGCGCCTCGAGGATCGCGACGAGGTCGGACGGCGAGAGGCCAAGCATGTTGAGCCCGTCGACCAGCTCGGCCAGCGAGGCCCCCGGTTCGAGCAGGGAGACGCGGTTGCCCTCTTCGTAGACCTCGATGTCGCTGTCCTGCTCGAACGCGGTCTCGCCGTCGCTGAACGGGGCGGGCTGGACCACGGTCGGGTTCTCGTCGATCCGCACGACCAGGCTGCCGTGGCTGATCGCCGCGGGCGCGAGCCGCACCGCGCTGGAGATGACGACGGTGCCGGTGCGGCTGTTGACGATCACTTTCGCCGATGCTTCCGCCGGGTCGATGTCGAGCATGCCGATCTCGGCCATGATCCCGGCGCGCGCATTGGCGCCGTAGGGCAGCCGCAGCGCCAGAGTCACCCCGTCCTCCACCATCGCCATGCCCGGGTAGCGCGCGTTGATCGCGTCGCGCACCCGCGTGGCCGTGAGAAAGTCCGCCTGGTTGAGATTCCAGCGCAGGATGTCGGCATTCTCGAAGCCGGTGGCGACCGCGCGTTCGACGCTCGCGCCGTCCGGGATGCGGCCGACCGTCGGCACGTTGACCGTCAGCTTCGATCCGTCGCGCCCCGACACGCCGAGCCCGCCGACGGCGAGGTTGCCCTGCGCCATGGCGTAGATCTGCCCGTCGGCGCCGTGGAGCGCGGTCAGGATCAGCGATCCGCCGCGCAGCGACTTGGCCTTGCCGATGGTCGACACCGTCACGTCGATCCGCTGGCCCGGCTTGGAGAAGGCGGGCAGCTCCGCCGTCACGATCACCGCGGCGGCGTTCTTGAGCGCGGGATTGGCGCCGGGCGGCAGTTGCAGCCCGAACCGGTCGGACACACCGCGCATGGCGTGGGTGACATAAGCGAAGTTGTCGTCGCCCGTGCCGTCGAGCCCGACGACGATGCCATAGCCGGTCAGCTGGTTGGAGCGGACCGACTGGAACGTGCCGAGATCGCGCACGCGCTCCGCCTGGGCGGGCGCTGCGAGGCAGGTGAACAGGGCCGCTAGGCCGAGGATCAAGGTCCTGAACATGGCAACCCTCCCCTAGAACGGCGTCACGATGTTGAAGAATTTCGACAGCCAGCCTTCGCGGCTGGCGCGCTGGACGGCGCCCTCGCCGGCGTAGGTGATCCGCGCATCGGCGATCCGCGGGGACGCGATGCGGTTGTAGGGATCGATGTCCGACAGGCGGATGATGCCCGAAAGCTGCACCCATTCCTCGCCCTGGCTGAGCTGCATGACCTTCTCGCCGCGGACGAATGCGGTCCCGTTGGGGCGCACTTCGGCGATGGTCACGGTGATATCCCCCCTGAAGCTGCTCGTCTGGGAAGCATCCCCCTGCCCATTGAACGACGAGGAGCCGCCGGAATTAAGGACACCCGGATCGAACGAGAACGGACCGGCGCTCGGCGGAGAGAGCGAGATGCCCCCGTCGCGCTGGGTGTTCGAGCTGGCCGACTTCGAGGTCTGGGTGCGTTCCGTCAGGATCACAGTCACGAGGTCCCCCACACGGCTCGCGCGCTGGCCGTTGTAGAGCGGCGCGAAGCCGCTGGTCGGCTGGAAGATCGCGCCATTCGCCGGCGCCGCGGCCATCGGCGGCGGTGGCGGCAGCGCGGCGTGGTAGCCGCCAGTGCGCTCGGCCCCGCAGGCCGCCAGAGCAAAGGCCGATCCGGCGACGACTGCGGTGCGGAAGAAGGTGCGGTTCATGGGACTGCTCACAATGTCTGGTTGGCGTTGCGGAGCATCTCGTCGACGGCGGAGACCATCTTCGAGCTGATCTCGTAGGCGCGCTGGCATTCGATCATGTCGACCAGCTCCTCGACGATGTTGACGTTCGAAGCTTCGAGCATGCCCTGACGGATATTGCCGCGCCCCATCTCCCCGCCGGCCGCGAGCTGGACGGCGCCGCTGGCGGCGGTTTCGACCAGGAAGTTATCGCCGATCGCCCGCAGCCCGCCCGGGTTGGCGAAGGCCGCGACCTGCAGTTGGCCGAGCTCGGCCGGCTCGGCGTCGCCGGGGACGACGGCGGTGACGATCCCGTCGGGCGAAACCGCGATCGAGGTCGCGCCTTCGGGAATGGTGATCGCCGGCTGGACGATATAGCCCTGCTGGGTGACGAGCTGCCCTTCGGCCGAGCGGGTGAAATTGCCCGCTCGGGTATAGCCGAGCTCGCCGCCCGGCAGCTCGACCTGGAAGTAGCCGTCGCCGTCCAGCGCGAGGTCGAGTGCGTTGTTGGTGGTGTTGAGCGCGCCCTGCGACACGATCTGGCTGGTCGACTGGACGGTGACGCCGGTGCCGAGGTTGAGCCCGGTGGCATAGGCCGTCTCGCCCGAGGAGCGCTGCCCCGCCACCCGCGCGTCCTGATAGGCGAGCGTGGCAAAGTTGGCGCGGTCCTTCTTGAAGCCGGTGGTGCCGACGTTCGCGAGGTTGTTGGCGATCACGCGCATGCGCGAGTCCTGCGCCTCGAGCCCCGTACGGGCGACCTGGAGAGCGGAAGTAGGCATTGTGCTGTCCCTTTCGTCAGCGAATTCGTCAGCGTGTTCGTCAGCTCAGGCGCATGAGCTGCGCGCCGCCTTCGTCGCACTCGCGTGCGGTGGCGATCAGCTTGCTGCGCATGTCGAAGAGGCGCTGCGCCTGGATCATGTCGACCAGCACCTCGGTAGGCTTCACGTTGGATTGCTCGAGCGCTCCGGTGATCACGGTCGCCTGCGCATCGGCGGGCAGGATGCCACCGCCCTCCACCCGGAACAGGCCGTCGAGCCCCTTGGCGATCGGGCTGCCCTGCCATCCGGCGAGCTTGATCTGCCCGATCTCGATCGGCGGCTGATCGGGCGCGGCCGGATCGGCGACGCTGACCACCCCGTCGGGAGCGATCGTCGGATTGGTGCCGAGCGGCACGGTGATCGGCCCGGCTTCGCCGAGCACCGGCAGCCCTTCGCCGTTCACGATCACGCCGGTCGGCGAGATCGAGAGATCGCCCCGCCGGGTATAGGCCTCCGTCCCGTCCGCCGCCTGGACCGCCAGCAGCGCCTCGCCCTCGATATAGATGTCGAGGCCGTTGCCGGTCCGCGTCATCTCGCCCGCTTCCATCACCGCCCCGCGAACCTCGGCACGCTGCATGGCGCGCACGTCCAGGACCTGGCCGTCGACGGTGACGGGGCGTTGGTCGAGCAGTTCCGCGCGAAAGCCTACCGTGTTGGCGTTCGCCATGTTGCTGGCGATCACCCGCTGGCGGTCCATCGAGGCGTTCATGCCCGACAGGGCGGTATAGATCAGGCGGTCCATCGGATCAGGTCCTCAGGTTGATGACCGTCTGCGAGATCTGGGTCGCGGTATCGATCGCCTTGGCATTCGCCTGGAAGTTGCGCTGCGCGGTGATCAGGCCGACGAGTTCCTCGGCAATGTCCACGTTGGAGCGCTCGACCGCGCCCGAGAGCAGCGAGCCGTACTGGCCGGTGCCCGGCGAGCCGTACTTGGCCTCACCCGAAAGGCCGGTCGATTCCCAGTTGGACGAGCCAATCTGCTTGAGCCCGGTCGGGGTGATGAACGAGGCGAGCGCGATGCTGCCGACCGCCTCGACCGAACCATCGGCGTAGGAGGCCGAGACGACCCCGTCCTCGCCGATCACGACGCCCACGAACTCGGCGCCCGCGGCATTGGTCGCGGCGACTTGTGCGTCGGCCGGATTATTCGAGGTGATGACCCCGTCGGCATCGGTCGGGAAGATCTGCAGGCGGTTGACGCCGCCGTCGGTGATGAAGCCGTTCTCGTCGGTCCCGAACGCACCGTTGCGGGTATAGACCGTTTTGCCGCTTTCCGCCGATTTCATGGCGAAGAAGCCGTCGCCGGTGATCGCCACGTCGAGCGCGCCGCCGGTCTGCTCGATCGGGCCGAGCGCGAAGTTCTGCGTGATCGCCTCCAGCGTCGCACCGATGCCCTTGACCATCCGCGGATTGGTCTGGGCCGATCCGGCGACGATGTCGGCGAACTGGGTACTGCCCTTCTTGAACCCATTGGTTTCGACGTTGGCGATGTTGTGGGCGATGACGCCCAGGTCCGTCTGGGCGTTCTTCATCCCGTTCAGCGAAGTGTAGAAAGACATGGGTCCGTACTCCTGTGCGTCATTCGGTGGGGGTGGCGGCCGCCTGCGCGGCCGCGAGAGCGTCGAGCTTTTCGGCAATCTGCTGCAGCGTCGCGTTCATCTCGGTGATCCCGGACAGCGACGAGAACTGCGCCATCTGCGCCAGCATCTCCTTGTTATCGACCGGGTCGAAGGGGTCCTGCTGCTGCACCTGCACGGTCAGCAGGCGGAGGAAATCGGCCTGGCCGAGCGTCGCGTAGTCGCGCCCGGTCGTGGCGGTGCCCGCCGCGGTCTGCGCGGCGCCGGAAGTCGCTGTTACGGTCATTTCATCCTCATCGTGTCGAGCATCAGTTGCTTGGCGGTGGAGAGCGCCTCGACCATGTTCTGGTACTGGCGCGAGGCTTCGAGCATCTCGACCATCTCGGCGTTCTCATCGACCGGGCTGGCCCAGACGTCGCCGTTCGCGTCGGCCAGCGGATGGCCCGGCTCGTGCCGGCGGACCGGTGCGACGTCCGCGCGATAGACGCCGTCGACGCGCACCGTGCTCATGCCGGTCGCAGTGTCGAGGTGCTCCGCGAAGACCGGGCGCAGCGGGCGATAGGCCTGCTCCTCGCTGGCGGCGACGCTGCCCGCGTTGGCGAGGTTGGAAGCCGCCGCGTTCATCCGCACGAGCTGTGCAGACATGGCGCGCTGGCCGAGGTCGAAGAGAGTCATCGGGCCCGGCATCGTCACTCGCCCTTGATCGCGCGCGTGAGGGTCTCGACCCGTCCGCGCAGGAACCCGAGAGTCGCGGTATAGGCGACGGCGTTCTCGGCGAAGGCGGTCTGCTCGGTCGCCATCTCGACCGTGTTGCCGTCGAGGCTGGGCATCGTCGGGACGCGGTAACGGGTCGCTGAACCGACCGCCTGCTCGCCTTCCGCGCCGCCCAGACGGGCTTCGAGCGCGGCGGCGAAATCGACGTCGCGCGCTTTGTACCCGGGCGTCGCCGCATTGGCGATGTTCGATCCGAGCATGCCCATGCGCTGCGCCCTGATCTCCAGCGCCGCACCGTGAATGCCGAATAGGCCGTTGCTCATGACAGTCCTCCAGACGTGTTCGGGCCTGGTGGAGCAAAGAGCGTGCCAACTCCCCGCGATCAGGACGTTTGCCGGAAAACGCAGGCGGATGGCGGCAAGCGTTTGCCGGAAGCGGCAAATGTCCGCCGCGGGCTAAATCCCGCGCCGGCAAGGGCGTTCTTTCGTGGCAAGGAGATCCACGTGGACATCATGCAATTGCTCGATCCGCTTTCCGCGGCGATCGTATTGGGCGGAACGCTCGCAGCGACCCTGCTGCGCTGCGGCTGGCGCGACGCGCGTGCGGCGCTGCGCGCGCTGGCCCGGCTCGCTGGCCGCCCGTTCGACAGCGCGCGGGTCCGCGCCGAACTCGCCGCGCAGGTGCAGGAGATCGGGGAGGACGGCATCTTCCGGGCCGAGGCGCACTATTTCGGCGATGGCGAGTTCGACACGCTGAGCGAAGCGCTGATCCGCCACCGCTCGGTCGAGGCGCTGCACGAGGGGCATGCCCACTACCGCGCCGGGCGCCAGACGGCCGCCGACACCGCCGCGCGGGTTCTGGGCGAGGCGGCTGAACTGGCGCCCGTGCTCGGCCTCGCGGGAACGCTGGTCGCCCTCGGGGGCTTCGCGGCGGAGGCTGATGCCGACTATGCCCGCTCGATCGGCACCGCCGTCATCACCACGCTCTACGGCCTAGTACTGGCGAATTTCGCCTTCGCCCCGCTGGCGGCGGCAGTGGCGCGGCGCGCGCACGCCGAGGAACGCGAGCGGCAGGAGCTGGTCGACTGGCTCGCCGCCGCGGTCGAGCGCTCGATCCCGCTGCGGACCGACGAGGCGGCGGACAAGGTGGCCGCATGATCCTCTCGAACGCCCGCGCCGGTTGGCAGACGACGCTCGCCGATCTCGCCCTGATCCTGTTCATGGTTACGGCCGCCGCGATGGCGGAAAGGCCGGAGCCGGACGATCCGGCCGAGGCCGGCAGCCCCGTTCCGGCACATGGTGAACCCCTCGCAATCTACCGCGCGGCGCCGGGCGCGCCGCCGCTGCGGGACTGGCTCGCCCAACAGCCGCACGACGCGCGGCAGAGCCTCACCATCATCGCCCACTATGTCGCCGGCGGCAACGCCGAGGCCGCCGCTGCGGCGGTCGCTCTCGCCCGCGAGGCTGGGGCGGACGGATACAGCGCCCGGATCGTGGTCGAGCCGGGACAAGCAAGCGAGCTGATCGCGGTGCTCGACTTCGACGGCCGCACATCTGGCACAGGGATTGCAGAGACACCGGCACGCTCGGCGTCCCGCGCGCCGCAGGAGAAGTGACATCGGAAGGTGACATCATGCGATTGATCCCAGCAGCAATCCTCGCCGCCGCGCTCGGCGCCGCGGCCCCGGCGCTGGCCGCCGGCTTCCACGACCTCGCCAGCATCGACCGCGAGGTCGCCCGCTTTACCGGCGCCCCGCAAGGCACCGATGGCGGCGCGCGCCTGCCGGTCGACCGGCGACTCAAGCTGACCCAGTGTCCAATGCCGCTCGCGTTCGAATGGTACGGCAGCGCCAACAGCACGGTGCTCGTGCGTTGCCCGGTGGCGGGCGGCTGGCGGCTGTTCGTGCCGGTCACGGCCGGGCAGGCTGCGGCCGAGGCCGAACCGGTGATTGCCCGAGGCGAGGCGGTCTCGATCGCCGTGCAGGGCAGCGGTTTCACCGTGTCCCGTCAGGGCGAGGCGCTCGAGGGCGGCGCGGTCGGAGAATGGATCCGCGTCCGGCCCGCGGGCGACAAGCGCAACACGATCCGCGCGCGGGTGATCCAGCCCGGCCGGGTCGGCGTCGAACTGCCCTAGAAACGTCAGAGCGGACCGCCCGAACGGCAAATTCTCGCCGGGCGCCTTAAACTCCCCCATCCCCCGCCGTCCTAGGTTCCGGTACACGAACGGAGCGAACCGATGGACCGGATCGACATGCACGGGCCGAACGGCATCCTGCGCAGCCTGCGGGCGAAGGGCACTGCGCCCGTTTCGCACGGCGAGCGCGCGCGGCCGGCCGGCACGGACGCCGATCAGGCCGCCGGGGTCGCCCTAACCGGCGTCGGCCTTGCCGGCACCGAAGCGCCCGTCGACCGCGAGCGCGTGACCGAACTTCGCCAGGCGATCGAGCAGGGCCGCTACCGGCTCGATCCGCGCAAGACCGCCGACGCGATGATCGCCGCGGGCTTCATGCTGAGGAACGAGCGATGACCACCGACAGCCCCCTTCGCCCCACTCTGCACGATGCACTCCGGCAAATGCTTGCCCTTCTCGAAAGCGAGCGGCAGGCGCTTGCCGCCCTCGACCTCGATTCCATCCTCACCTGCTCCGACGGCAAGCTGGAGCTGTGCGAAACGATCGAGCGCGAGACCCACGGTACGCCAGATGGCGCCCCGCTGGACGAGGAATGCCGCGGTCTGCTCGACGCCGTCGCGCGACTGAACGAGATTAACCGCAAGATCCGCAACCTGATCGCCGCCAACGTCGATGCCCGCCTGGGCTCGCTCACCGGCCGCATCAGCCTCTACGGTGCGGGCCGCCCCTCGGTGGCGCGGGAGATGCCTTACTACGCCTGACGCCGCTATTGGCACACCTCTTGCTTAAACCCTGGCGAGTACAACCAAGCCGGGGATTACCTTGTCAGGGCTCACACCAGTCCAGCGCAGCGCAGCGCCGCCCGACGGCGTGCGGGCATCGATCGCTCGCGCATCGGCCGCGACCGGCGTCGATTTCGACTACCTGCTGGCGCAGGCCAAGATCGAATCCAATCTCGACAGCAATGCCCGGGCGCGCACCTCGAGCGCATCGGGGCTCTACCAGTTCATCTCCTCGACCTGGCTCGAGACGCTCGACCGCCACGGCAAGACCCACGGGCTCGGCTGGGCGGAGGCTGCGATCGTTCAGGAAGGCGGCCGCGCAAAAGTCGGCGACGCCGGAATGCGCGCGCAGATCATGGCGCTGCGCTTCGATCCCGAAGTCTCCTCCCTGATGGCGGCCGAGCTCGCGCGCGACAACGCGGGCGAACTCTCCGGCTTTCTGGGCCGTGAGCCGGACCATGCCGAGCTCTACCTCGCGCATTTCCTCGGCGCGGGCGGCGCCAAGAGCTTCCTCGGCGCACTGCAGGACAACCCGCTCATGTCCGCCGCCGCACTGTTCCCCAAGCCTGCGCAGGCCAACCCCGCGATCTTCTATCAGGGCGGGCGCTCGCGTTCGGTCGGCGAAGTCATGGACCTGGTGCGCGGCAAAGTCGAAGGCGCCAAGCAGGGCGGCGCCATCGCGCCGGCATCGGGCGCCGGCTATCTGCCCACGACGCCCGCCGCCGCCTTCACACAGGCACGCAGCACCTTCGCCTCCGAGCCCGTCCGGTCTGCGCCGCGGCCCTCGATGGCGGAGACTCTGCAGACGACCTTCGGCGGCACCGACGGCCTCGATAGCCGCGCCGCGCAGCACGTGGGTGAAGCCTACGGCAAGTTCAGGGCGTTCGGACTGTGACCTGGCGCTCCTTCCTCGCGCCGTCGATGGCGCTGCCGGTCGGCATCCTGACGATCATCGTGCTGATGGTCGTGCCGATCCCGCCGGCGATGCTCGACTTGTTCTTCGTGCTCAACATCGCGCTCTCCGTCGCCGTCCTGATGGCGGCGATGAACGCGGAAAAGCCGCTCGACTTCTCGTCCTTCCCTTCCGTCCTGCTGTTCGCGACGCTGCTGCGCCTGGCGCTCAACGTCGCCTCCACCCGCGTCGTGCTGATGAACGGGCACGAGGGCGAGGCCGCGGCGGGCAAGGTGATCGAGGCCTTCGGCGCCTTCCTGATCGGCGGCAGCTTCGCGGTCGGGCTGTTCGTGTTCATGATCCTGATGATCATCAACCTGGTTGTGGTGACCAAGGGTGCGGGCCGCGTGTCGGAAGTATCCGCACGCTTCACGCTCGACGCCCTCCCCGGCAAGCAGATGGCGATCGACTCCGATCTCGCCGCCGGGCTGATGACGTCGGAGGAAGCCAAGGCCCGCCGCCGCGAGATCGCGACCGAGGCGGACTTCTACGGCTCGATGGACGGTGCCAGCAAGTTCGTGAAGGGCGACGCGATCGCGGCGCTGCTGATCCTGCTGGTCAACATCGTCGCCGGCTTCGTGCTCGGCATGGCCACGCACGGCCTGTCGGCGAGCGAGGCAGGCGAGCTCTACGTGACGCTGGCCGTCGGCGACGCGCTCGTCGCCTCGATCCCCGCCCTGCTGCTGTCGATCGCCGCGGCGGTGATCGTGACCCGCGTTTCGGACAGCCGTGACCTGACCGGACAGATCGGCGGCCAGCTTGCCGAGCCGGGCATCTGGCTGCCGGTCGGCTGCATCCTCGCGGCCATGGGCATGATCCCGGCCATGCCGCAGTCGGTCTTCCTGCCGCTCGCCGCCGGCGCTTTCGCGCTCTGGCGCGCGCTCAGGCGGCGCAAGGCCTTCGTGCCCGTCGAAGAAGCGGAACCCGCGCCCGACGCGACGCGGATCGCGATCGAGGACATCTCCGAACAGGCGCTCGTGACGATAGAGCTCGGCTTCGGGCTGGTTCATCTCGCCGATGACAGGCGCGGCGCACCGCTCGTCGCGCGGCTCACCGGCCTGCGGCGGCAACTGTGCCAATCGTTCGGCTTCATCGTCCCGCAGTTCCGTATCAAGGACAGCTTCGACCTGCCGCCCGACCGCTACCGCGTGACGCTAGGCGGCGCGCCGCTCGGCGCGGGCCAGCTCCGCCCCGATCGGATGCTGGCGATCGACACCGGCGAGGCCGGCCAGCTCGCACTGCTTCCGGGCGAGGCGACCCGGGACCCGAGCTTCGGCTGCCCGGCCGTGTGGATAGACGCCGCAACGCGCGATCTCGCCGTGGCCGAGGGTTATCTCGTGGTCGACGCCGAAAGCGTCATCGCCACGCACGTCAACCAGTTGCTCTCCGCGCGGCCGCAGGACCTGCTCGGCCCCGATCAGGTGCGCGAGTTGCTCGACATGGTACGCGAGCGCAACGCGCAGATGGTCGAGACGATCACGCCGCAGCCGCTCTCGCTCGCCGCCGTCACGCGCCTGCTGCGCGCGCTGCTCGCCGACGGCATTTCGCTCGCGCATCCGCTGCCGATCCTCGGCAGCCTGTCGCAGGCGGCGCAGCAGACGACCGATCACGACCGCCTGATCGACATGCTGCGCGCCGATCTCGGCCCGATGCTGGTCGGCAGCCTGTGCGCGCCCGACGAGCGCCTGCCGGTCATCACTCTCGCTGCCGAGCTGGAGGAGATGGTCGTCGGCGGATTGCAGGATCCGGCAAGTGGCACCGTCGTGATCGAGCCCGATCTCGCCCGCTCCATCGGCGAACGCATCGCCGCGATCCTGGCCGCCCGTCAGCCGGGCGCCGGCAAGCCCGCGTTGATCGTCCAGCCGCGCGCCCGCCGCCCGCTGGCCGGCCTGCTGCGCCTGCGCGCGCCCGGCTGCGCGGTCCTTTCGATCAACGAACTGCCCGTCGCACAGCCGATCGACGTCATCGCAGTCGTCGGCGGCGACGAGCAGGCGCAGGCTCCCCAGCCGGCGCCGGACATGGACAGGGAGCCCTTGGCCGCATGAGGTACGACCATTCCAAGTTCGCGGTGGCGGAGGCCTATCGCGGCAATGTCGGCGACCGGGTGACCCGGTTCCTGCCGATGGTGCGCAAGCTGGCCTGGCACCTGTCGGGTAGCGGCGGGCCGACCGTCGACGTCGAGGACCTGATGCAGGCCGGCCTCGTCGCGCTGACCGAATGCGCGCAGAAGCACGACGCGCCGAGCGAGGACGGCTTTGCCGCCTACGCCAAGCTGCGCGTGCGCGGCGCGATGGTGGACCTGCTGCGCAGCGCCTCCCCCGATCCACGCGGTGCGCGTGCCAAGCGGCGCATGATCGAGGGGCAGAGGGCGAAACTCCACTGCTTGCTGGGCCGTGAGCCGTCTCCCGCCGAACTCGCCGAAGCGCTGGGCATGGCGGTGGAGGATTTCCACCGGCTCGAAAGCGACCTTGTCGAGACCCGGCTGAACTCGCTCGACGAGTGCTATTCGGAAACCGACACGGCCTTCGCCTCGCACGAACCCGACGCCGAGCGGCAGGTCCTCCAGCAGGAGGACCGCGAGAGCCTGATCGCCGCGCTTTCCGCCCTCGGCGAGCGGCACCAGCTCGTGATCCAGCTCTACTTCGTCGAGGAACTCAACCTGTCGGAAATCGCCGACGTGCTCGGCGTCAGCGTCCCGCGCGTCCACCAGCTCAAGGCCGCCGCTCTCGCGCAGATGCGCAAGGCGATGGCGGAGGATTGATCCGCTCCGGCATTGACAATCGGCGCTCGCGCGCCGCAAGTGCCGCGCCAGACGGTGCCGCTTTTGCGGCTAAGAGGGAAGCCGGTGCGATGCCGGCGCTGTGCCCGCAACTGTAGGCGGGGAGTCCCGGGCCATCACGTCACTGGCGGTGGAACGACTGCCGGGAAGACGGCCCAGGGGCGCCGATCCGCAAGCCAGGAGACCTGCCGTCGCGTCGTTCGTCCGGGGAGCCGGGTCAGCTCTATCGGACGGGAAACGCGTTTTCCCGCAGAAGCGACAGCCGTCGGCCGGGCTACCGGCGCCGGGGTGAGGTGCCCCGGCGGGCCAGACTGTCCAGCGATGCGGGGCCCGAGCCTCCCCGCGCGCGATCGGGGTTCCGCCATGCGCGATGCAGCGGAAAGAATGCGAAGGAAGCGGCGGTTGGCGGCCGGCCTCGCGATGCTGGTCCTCACCGGCTGCGCTTCGGCACCGGAACCGTCTCACGCGCCCGGCGCCGAGCCGCAGCGCATCGTCAGCCTCGATTACTGCGCCGACCAGTACGTGCTCCGCTTCGCCGAGCGCGACGCGATCCTCGCGCTCTCGCCCTATGCGGGGGAGCGCTTCTCCTACATGCGCGCCGAGGCCGAGGGACTGCCGACGGTCCGGCCGCGCACGGCCGACGTTCTCGCCCTCCAGCCCGATCTGGTCGTCCGCTCGTTCGGCGGAGGCGCCGACGTGGTGCCGTTCCTCGAGGAACTGGGCGTGCCGGTGATTCAGATCGGCTTTCCGCAGACCATCGCCGAAGTGCGCGGCGAAGTCCTACGCGTCGGCAGCGCGCTCGGCGCGGGGGACGAGGCACGGCAGGTGGCAGCAGACATGGACCGCCGTATCGCGGCCCTGCCCGCGCCGCCCGCGAAGCGCCGCACCGCGCTCTACATGACGCCGGGAGGCATAACCTCGGGCGAGGGAACGCTGGTTCACGAGATCCTGCGCACCGCGGGCCTCGCGAACTTCCAGGACCGGCCCGGCTGGAACACGCTGCCGCTCGAACGGCTCGCCTACGAGCACCCCGACGTGGTCGCCGCGGCCTTCTACGAAGGCGTCGAGAGCCAGGCCGAAATCTGGAGCGCAGCACGCCATCCGGTTGCGCAGGCGCAGCTCGAGAACCGCCCCGTGGTGCCGCTTGAGGGTGCCTGGACGAGCTGCGGCGGCTGGTTCCTGATCGACGCGATCGAGGCCCTGTCGCAAGCCGCCCGCGGAGAGACATCGTGACCGCCCGCGCGAACACTCTCTTCGCTCTCGCGCTGACCGGCGCGGTGCTGCTCGCCCTGCTGCTCGGCTCGGTGCCGCTGTCGCCGGTGCGGGTGCTAAGCGCCTTGGGCCTGCAAGGGAATCCGGGGGATGCGCTGGTGGTTTGGCAGATTCGCCTGCCCCGCGCGCTCGCCGCCGCCGTGGTCGGGGCTGCGCTGGGGATGAGCGGGGCGGCGCTGCAGGGCCTGCTGCGCAATCCGCTCGCGGAGCCGGGCATTCTCGGCGTCTCCGCCACCGCGGCGCTGTTCGCGACCTTCGTGCTGTTCTTCGGCCTCGCCGGCGCGGGGCCGCTGATCCTGCCCCTGGCCGCGATCGCGGGCGCGCTGGCGGCAACGCTGGTGGTTGCCGTCGCAGCGCTGCGGACCCGCTCGGCGGTGACGCTGATCCTGGTCGGCATCGGCCTGTCGAGCTTCTCCGCCGCGCTGATGGCGCTGCTGATGAACCTTGCGCCCAATCCCTTCACGCTGGCCGACATGATCAACTGGACCTTGGGCACGGTCGCCAACCGCAGCTTCGCCGATCTCGCCTATGCCGCGCCGTTCCTTGCGGTCGGCGCCGCGATCCTGCTCGCCACCCGCCGGGGCCTCGCCGCGCTGGCGCTGGGGGAAGAGGCGGCCGAGGGCGTCGGGCTCGACCTCAGAAGGCAGCGGCTCGCCGTGATCCTCGGCGCGGGGCTGGCGACCGGCGCGGCGGTCTCGCTGGCCGGCGCGATCGGCTTCGTCGGCATCGTCGCGCCGCACCTCGTCCGGCCCTTCGTCGGCTACGACCCGGCGCGCCTGCTGGTGCCCTCGGCCCTGCTCGGCGGCCTGGTGCTGGTCCTCGCCGATATCGGCGTGCGGCTCCTGCCGACCGACAGCGAACTGCGACTGGGCGTCGTCGCCGCGCTGATCGGAGCGCCGATCTTCGTCTGGATCGCCGCCCGCGGGAGGCTCGTGCGATGAGCGTGCTCGAAGCCCGCGGGCTCGCCTATCGCGCAGAAGGGCGGCCGCTCGTTGAAGATGCCAGCTTCCGGCTCGAACCGGGCGAGCTAACCATGCTGATCGGCCCCAACGGTTCGGGCAAGTCCACCCTGCTGCGGCTCGCGCTCGGACTGCTCGCGCCCGACGCGGGCGAGGCGCTGATCGATGGGGCGAATGTCCGCGGCCTCTCGCCCGTGGCCCGCGCGCGCAAGGCGGCCTACCTGCCGCAGACCCGCCCGCTCGCCTGGCCGATGCCGGTGCGCGACGTGATCGCGCTCGGCCGCTTCGCCTATGGCGCGGCGCCCGGCCGGCTCTCGGCCGAGGATACGGCGGCAGTCGCGCGGGCGATCGCGGCCTGCCGCCTTGCCGGGTTCGAGGGCCGCGCGGCCGACACCCTCTCGGGCGGCGAACTGGCGCGGGTCCACCTCGCCCGCGCGCTGGCGGCGGAGGCGCCACTGCTGGTGGCGGACGAGCCGGTCGCCGCGCTCGACCCGCGCTACCAGCATGAGGTCGCCCAGCTCTTCGCCGCCGCCGCGCACGATGGGCGGGCCGTGCTGACCGTGATGCACGACCTCACGCTCGCCGCGCGCTACGCTGACCGGCTGATCTGGATGAAGGACGGCCGCATCGTCGCCGATGGCACGGTCGCGGATACTATGACGGCCGAGCGGCTCGCCGCCGTGTTCGGGATCGAAGCCGACGTCATGGCAAGCGGATCGCGGGTGTCGTTGACCGTCGCCGGCCCCACCCGCTGACCGCGCGCTATTTGCCGGCTGCTTCGCGCTCGACCTCGCGCCAGCCGATGTCGCGGCGGCAGAACCCGCTCGGGAAGTCGATCGCCGCGACTGCACGATAGGCCGCAGCCTGCGCCGCGGTGACGTCCGCACCGCATGCCGTCACGTTGAGCACACGCCCGCCGCTGGCGACGAGCGTGTCCCCCTCCAGCCGGGTGCCAGCGTGGAAGACCTTGGCGCCTTCCGCTTCCGTCTGACCGAGGTCGATCGCGCCGCCCTTCTCGGGCGCGCCAGGATAACCGTTGGCGGCCATCACGACCGTCAGCGCCGCCATCTCCGAGCGCTTGACCGGCGGCTGCGTGGCGAGGCTGCTGGTGGCGCTGGCGAGCATCAGTTCGCCGAGATCGCTCTCCAGCCGCATCATCAGCACCTGGCACTCGGGGTCGCCGAAGCGGCAGTTGTATTCGATCAGCTTGGGCCCGTCCTCCGTCAGCATGAGGCCAGCGTAGAGCACGCCCGAATAAGGCATGCCCTCGTCCGCCATCGTCTTCACCGTCGGCGCGATGATGCGCTTGAGCACTTCGCCGTGCATCGCCGGGGTCAGGACCTTGGCCGGGCTGTAGGCGCCCATGCCGCCCGTGTTGGGGCCGGTGTCCCCGTCGCCGACGCGCTTGTGGTCCTGCGCCGTGCCGAACGGCAGGATCGTCGCACCGTCGGTCAGGGCGAAGAAGCTCGCTTCCTCCCCTTCCATGAATTCCTCGATCACGACTTCGGCGCCGGCCTCCCCGAACTGGCCGCCGAACATGTCGGCCAGCGCCGCTTCGGCTTCCGCGCGGTCCTGCGCGATCACCACGCCCTTGCCCGCGGCGAGCCCGTCGGCCTTGAGCACGTAAGGCGCCTCGAACCGGCCAAGCGCGGCCTTTGCTTCGTCGAGCGAGGTTGTGCGGACGTAGCCGGCGGTGGGTATCCCGGCGCGCTCGCACAGATCCTTGGTGAAGCCCTTGCTCCCCTCGAGCTGCGCAGCGGCTTTCGAGGGGCCGAACACCGCGACGCCTTCGCCCCGCAGCGAATCGGCCAGCCCGTCGACCAGCGGCGCCTCCGGCCCGATCACGACCAGGCCGATGCGCTTGTCCTCGCAGAAGGCGATCACCGCCGCGTGATCGGTCGCATCGAGCGCGACGCATTCGGCATGATCGGCGATCCCGGGGTTGCCCGGCGCGGCATAGAACTTATCCTCGGGTCGCGAGAGCAGGCGGGATTGCGCCAGCTTCCACGCCAGCGCATGTTCGCGCCCGCCCGAGCCCAGCAGAAGGATATTCATGGCCGCTCCAGATTTCGACGATGGTGGCAGTAACGGCGGGCTCGTAGCGCGCGAGCGGCAAGGGGACAACGCCGCGCCGCTTTCGATCACGGAAATATCCAACCTGCTCAAGCGCACGGTTGAGGACCGGTTCGGCTTCGTGCGGCTGCGCGGCGAGCTTTCCGGCGTGAAGCGCGCCGCCTCGGGCCACGTCTACTGCTGTCTCAAGGACGAAGGCGCGGTGCTCGATGGGGTCATGTGGCGCACGACCGCGCAGCGCCTCTCCTTCGTACCGGAAGATGGGCTGGAAGTCGTCGCCAGCGGCAAGCTGACGACGTACCCGGGGCGCTCGAAATACCAGATCGTCATCGACAGCCTGGAGATCGCCGGCGAAGGCGCGCTGCTCGCGCTGCTGGAGAAGACGCGCCAGCGCCTTGCGGCGGAAGGCCTCTTCGCGGCCGAGCGCAAGCGGGCGCTGCCGTTCCTGCCGCGCACGATCGGCGTGGTCACCAGCCCGACCGGCGCGGTGATCCGCGACATCCTCCACCGCCTGGCGGACCGCTTTCCGAGCCACGTCGTCGTCTGGCCGGTGCTGGTGCAGGGCCAGGGCTCGGCCGAGCAGGTCGCCGCCGCGGTGCGCGGGTTCGGTGCGCTCCCCGAAGGTGGCGCGGTGCCGCGCCCAGATCTGCTCATCGTCGCGCGCGGGGGCGGCTCGATCGAGGACCTGTGGAGCTTCAACGAGGAGATCGTGGTCCGCGCGATCGCCGAGAGCCCGATCCCGGTGATTTCCGCCGTCGGGCACGAGACCGACACGACGCTGGCCGATCATGCCGCCGACCGGCGCGCGCCTACGCCCACGGCGGCGGCCGAGATGGCCGTACCGGTGCGGGGCGAGCTTGCGGCGACCGTCGCCGACTTCGCCGCGCGCAAGCGCCGCGCGATCCTGCGCCCGGTGGCGATCGGCCGGGAGCGGCTGGAAGCGCGAGCGCAGCGCCTGCCGAAGCCCGAGGCGCTGCTCCAGCCGCAGGCGCAGAAGCTCGACGAGCTGGCCGAGCGGTTACGGCGCGGGCTCAAGGATCGCGCCGCGCAGGCACGCGAGCGGCTGCAGGCCGATATGGCGCGGCTCTCCCCAGCCAGTCTGCGCCACAGGATCGACCGCGCGCGGGATCGGCTGGACGCGAGCCGGCTCACGCCCCTGATCGCAACCGCCCGCCTCCAGCGCGAGCGCGAGCGTTTTGCCGCGCTTGAACGCCTGCACGCATCGCTCAACCCGAAAGCGCCGCTCGCGCGGGGATTCGTGCTGGTGAAAGATGCAGGCGGCGAGCTCGTGCGCTCGCGCAGCGCAGCGGCTGCCCAGGCCCGGCTCGAGATCGAGTTTGCCGACGGCGCGCTGGGCGTCGTCCCCGCCGGTTCAGCACCGGGCAACCCGCCGCCGCGCAAGGTGTCCAAACGCTCTGCCGGCGCGCCGCCGCGGCAGGACGATTTGTTCGATCTCAAATGACTTGCTAGGGCGATGGCCATGTTGATGAATTCCGGCAGCAACGGCGAGGCGAAGCTCGCTTACGGCCCCAACGCGTTTCGCGTGATGCGGCCCGGGCAGCACGTGTTCTGCGCAGTGACAGGCGAGGCCATTCCTCTGGAGGAGCTGCGCTACTGGAGCGTCGACCGGCAGGAGCCCTATGCCAGCGCCGAGATCGCCACGCGCCGTCTGAACAAAGGCGAATGAGCCGCACAGCCTTTACCATTCGCGCACTGACCTGCGCAGGCGCTGCAGCCGCGCTTGCAAGCTGCATCCCTTCGCCGCAGGTCCCGGACGCCGTGGTCCAACCGATCCCGACGCCTCTCCCGAGCCCGACGCCAAGTCCGATGCCCCGCCCCACTCCCGCGCCGCTGCCCGGCCCGACGACCTTCCTCTTCCAGGGCGAGACGACGCAGGGTGGCTGGATCCGCGGGCAGGCACCGGCCGGAACCGTCTCGGCGCGGCTTGGCGAGCAGGAGCTCGCGCTCGATGCGGAGGGCCGCTTCTTCGCCGCCTTCGACCGCGACGCGGGGCCGTCGGCCAAGCTCGTCGCCACCCTTTCCGACGGACGCATGATCGAGAGCCCGATCGCGGTCAGCCCGCGAGACTGGAATATCGAACACGTGAACGTTGCGCGCAGGTCCGGCGGACCGAGCGAGGCGTTCATGAAGATCCGGCGGCCGGAGCTCGAACAGATCTACGCGGCGCGCGAGATCGAATCCAACATCGACGGCTGGCGGCAGGATTTTATCTGGCCCGCAACGGGCCGCATCTCCGGCCGCTTCGGCTCCCAGCGGGTGTATCGCGGGGAGCCCGGCGCCTACCACTCGGGGCTCGACATCGCGACCGGCGAGAGCGGCACGCCGTTCGTCGCGCCCGCCGACGGGGTGGTCGTGCTTGCGACGGAAAAGCCTTTCAGCCTCGAGGGCAACCTGCTCATCATCGATCACGGCCAGGGGCTCAACAGCGCCTTCCTCCACCTCTCCCGGATCGCCGTGAAGGAAGGGCAGGTCGTCCGCCGGGGGCAGCACATCGGCAATATCGGCGCCAGCGGACGCGCAACCGGACCGCATCTGCACTGGAGCCTCAAGTGGCGCGACGCGCGTCTGGACCCGCTGCTTTTCCTCGGCCCGATGCCGTGACCGCTTGACCGGCCGACGAGGAACGGCGACCCGCACGGCCATGCGCCGCCCCACGCGAATCCGGCTCCTCGCGATCCTCGCGGTCGTGGTGCTCGCAGCGCCCGGCACATGGCTGCGCACAGTGCCGGTGCAGGACTTGCGGCCCTTGCTCGAAATCACACCCGTCGAGGTCGACCGGGACCACATCGGCGAATTCGCGATCGAGGGGGTGTGGGAACTGCGCAGCGCGAACAGCCACTTCGGCGGCTATTCCGCCTTGCTTGCGCTGCCGGACGGGCGCCTTCTCGCCGCCAGCGACCGCGGGCGTTTCCTGCGCTTCGCCCCGCCCGGCGCCGCCCCGCAGCCGCCCGAATTCGGCGCGATCGGCGGTGAGGCTACCGAGAACAAGCACGCCGTGGACGCCGAAGCGCTGGCCAGCGACCCGGCCGCGGACCGCATCTGGGTCGCATACGAAGGGCGCAATTCGATCGTCCGCTTCGGCCCGGAGTTAGTCGAGGGCGAATCGGTCTCCCCGCCCGCCATGCGCCGGTGGTCGAGCAACGGCGGACCGGAGGGGCTGGCGCGGCTACCCGATGGACGTCTCCTGGTTCTGCAGGAAGGGCGGTCCGACTGGGCTGACCAACGCCACGAGGCGCTGGTATTCCCGAGCGATCCGGTGGAAGGCGCTCCTCCGGTCGAGTTCCGCTACGCACCGCCGGCTGGCTACCGCCCGGTCGATGCCACGCCCCTGCCCGACGGCCGGGTGCTGATTCTCCACCGAGCGGTCACGCTCGGGCTCCCCTATACCTTTGCCGTGCGCATCGCCGTGGCCAATCCGGATGCGATCCACGCCGGCGAGGTCTGGCGCGGGCGCGAGATCGGCGCGATCGCCGCCCCGCTGCCGGCCGACAACTTCGAAGGGATCGCGGCCGTCCCACGCGCAGACGGATCGGTGACCGTCTGGCTCATCAGCGACGACAACAACGCCGCGCTCCAGCGTACGCTGCTCTACCGCCTGCGCTGGACGCCGTGACGCCGGACACAGCGAAAGGGCGCGCGAATCGCTTCGCACGCCCTTTTCGAAATCCTGCTCGCTAGAGCGCCCGCAGGCGCCCGTCCGAATCAGGCGGCTGCTTGAGTCTTCTTGAGTTCGCGCTTCACCTTGAGCGCGCGCGCGCTGAGCTTCTCGTCACGGGTCTTGAGCAGCCAGTTGTCGAGGCCGCCGTTGTGCTCAACCGAGCGCAGGCCGTGCGTTGAGACGCGGAACTTGAAGCTGCGGTCCAGCTTCTCGCTCATCAGCGTGACGTGCTGCAGGTTCGGCAGGAAGACACGCTTGGTCTTGTTGTTGGCGTGGCTCACGTTGTGGCCGACCTGGCGGCCCTTGCCGGTCAGTTCGCAGATGCGCGACATGGGAAAATCTCTCGTTCGTGATCTGATGGGACTAGAGGCCATAGCCGTCCCGGAAAGCGGCGCGCTTAGCGGGGCTCATGCGAATCGTCAAGCGCGTTGCACCCTGCGCGGGGTGCCGCTAGCCCCGGACGCCATGAGCCGCTGGCCGATCCCCGATCCCATGCAACGCGCATTAGCCCTCGCGCAAGAGGCCGCCGATGCCGGCGAAGTGCCGATCGGCTCTGTCGTCGTGCGGGACGGCGCGATCATCGGCGAGGGGCGCAACGCCCCGCGCGCGGCGCACGACCCGACCGCCCATGCCGAGATCGCGGCGATCCGCGCCGCCGCCTCCGCACTCGGCGACGAGCGCCTGACCGGCTGCGAGCTGTGGGTCACGCTGGAGCCCTGCGCCATGTGTGCCGGCGCGATCGTCCATGCCCGCATCGCCCGCCTCTACTACGCCGCGCCCGATCCCAAGGGCGGCGCCGTCGAACACGGCGCGCGCGTGTTCGACCATCCGCAGAGCCTGCACCGGCCGGAGGTCTACTCCGGCATGGGCGAAGCCGAAGCGGCAGAGCTGCTGCGCGCCTTCTTCCGCGAAAGACGGTAGTCGGCGGATTCTACAACCCGCGCCACACCTTCACCGGCGCCGCGTCTTTCGCCCCATACCGCCGCGCATCGCACTTCGTCGGCCGGAAGTCCTTGCCATAGCAGAGCCGCAACTCCTCCAGCCAACCTCGTCCGTCGAGATGCACCCCCACCGCGTCCGCCCGCCAGCCGCGGTTGGCGAGCAGGAAATGCTCGCGGATCGCGCCCGCCGTCAGCCCCTCCTGCCGCGAGAGCCGGTCCATGTCGGGAAAGCGCAGGCTGTGCCACAGAATGCGCGTGACTTTGAAGTAGGTCTCGGGCCTGGCGACCATACAACTGCCGTGCTTCACCCACTGCCGCGCCGCGAGCGGTGCGGATGGTATCATGCACAGGTTCCGCCGCGCTTCGGCCGGAGAGACCTTCCGCGCGGTCGGGCACCATTGTGGCCACGTTCTGTGCCCCTCTGGCCATAGCCCGTGGACTACGAACCCGAAGCGGCCATTGCGGCCCGAGCACTGCATCCGCTGCGCCGCCCGCCCCTCGCGCCCCTTGCAGAACTCCGGCGACCACGACAGTGCCAGCGTGTACCCCCGCACCGGCACCTGCCGCGCCGGCCCCTCCCGCGCGACATCGGGCACGGAGACAGCTCGGGGCACCTGGCACTGGTAGGCCTGGGCGTGCGCAGCGCTGCCTGCGCCGAGCACACCGAGCGCTAGGAGTGCTGCAAGCCTCACAGCGGCGTGAAATCGAGCCCGATGTCCGCCGCGGGCGCGCTCTGAGTCAGGCGGCCGACGGAGACGTAGTCGACGCCCGTCGGGGCCTTGGCGGCGATGGTCGTCAGGTCGATGCCGCCGCTCGCCTCGGTCGGGACGCGGCCGGCGACTATGGCAACCGCCTCGCGCAGCGTCGCGGGGTCCATGTTGTCGAGCAGTAGATGGTGTGCGCCGGCCTCCAGCGCGGGCTCGATCTGATCCAATCGGTCCACCTCGCAGATGATCGTCGGGACCCCGGCCTCGCGCGCGCGGCGCACGGCCTCGGCCACGCCGCCGGCGACGAGGACGTGGTTGTCCTTGATCATCGCCGCATCCCACAGGCCCATGCGGTGGTTCTGCGCCCCGCCCATGCGGGTGGCATATTTCTCCAGATGGCGCAGGCCGGGGATCGTCTTGCGCGTGTCGAGCAGCACGCAGTCCGCATCGCCCATCGCGTCGACATAGGCGCGCGTCATCGTCGCAATGCCGGAGAGGTGCTGCACGGTGTTGAGGGCGCTGCGCTCCGCGGTGAGCATGGCCCGCGCCTTGCCCGAGAGGCGCATCAGGGCGGTCCCGCCAGGTACCCTGGCGCCCTCTTCCGCCAGCACCTCGATCTCCATCTCAGGATCGAGCACGCGGAAGAAGGCCGCGGCGATCGGCAGCCCCGCGACCACGATCGCATCGCGCGTGTCCATCGCACCGGAAAAGCGCGCCTCGGCCGGGATGACGCTCTCGCTCGTAACGTCGCGCCCGCCGCCAGGCAGCCCCTCGCCCAGATCCTCGGCCAGCGTATTGCGCACGAAGCGGGCCAAGTCGAAGCCTTCGATCTGGAACGTCATGCCTTCTCCGCCGTAACTCGCCCATTCGTTACGAACGGACACCGCCGAAGGCCAGGACATTCCGCGCCTGACGGGCGTCTAGAAAAGACCGACGCCCGCCTCCCGAGAAGCAAGACGCCGGCCCAGTGTCCCTCGGGGAGAGGGAGATGTGCTAGAACCCCTTGGTCACGCTGAAGCCGATGATGCGCGGATCGAGGGTGAAGACGTTGGCTGTCAGACCGGTGTCGTCGCTGTTCAGAAAGAAATCGGTGATCGGCACGTCGTTGAACACGTTCTTCACGTAGAGCTGTAGCGCGAAATCATCATCCGGCCGCACCAAAGTGATGGCGGCGTTGACGTTGTCCCACGCCCGGAGTCGATCGATCTCGGTATTGTACACCCGGGCGTAGCTTTCCGACTGACGATAATAGTCTCCGCGCAGAGTCAACTGCCAATCGCCGCCGTCGATCGGTAGCGTATACTGCGCGCCGATATTGAAGGTCAGATGCGGCGCATTGGGAAGCTCGTTGCCCGACAGATCAGAATAAAACCCGCGACCGCCGTTAGGCGGGTCGGTCAAGGGGTCGTACGTGAAGCCAAAGAGTGCATAAAACGGAAGGCCCTCCCGTTCCGGGTCAAAACTACCGTACTTGATTGATCCAGCGCACAGGGACCCCAGGGCAAAGTTGGCAAGCCCCCCGTCCGGAGGCGTCGCTAGAAAGCTGTTCATTATGATCTCGACCTTGTCCCGCGGCGCGATGCAATTGGACGGCACGGCGGGCGACGGCCGAAGCAGAACCCAGTCTTCGTCGCCTTGGGTGCGGTTCATCACGTCGATCGATTGCTCTCCGTCCCCGATCCGCGTCTGCAGGAAGCCAAGGGTTGCATCGACCTGGAACCGCTCCGTCGGGCTCCAAGCGGCCTCCAGTTCCGCACCCCAGGTGGTAGCGTCGAAATTCTCGTTCAGCGAAATCCGGTCAACGATCTGGGAGACCTGATAATCCTTGTAGAGATTCAGGAAGGCGGTCGCGTTGAGGGACAAACGTCCGCCTGCGAAACTGTTCTTCGTACCGATTTCGAAGGCCGTAACATATTCAGGGTCGAAATCCGCCGGGAGCGGCTCATACTGGATGACCCGCGGGTCGACATCGATGCGAGGTGGATTGCTCCCGCCGGCCTTGTATCCACGCGACACCGAGGCGTAGACGAGCGTGTCGTCGCTGAACGAGGTCATCGGCTGCCAGTCCACCACGAAGCGACCAGTAAAGGCGTCGGATTTCAGCATACTATTCGGGAACTCGCGGAATCCTCGGCTGATGTACCCGCCCGTAGTATTGCCTGTATCCTGACCGAAATTTTGCGCGCCAAGCAGCAGCTGCGTCGGGATCGGCGTGGTCGTTTTGGTGTCTTTTGTGTAGCGACCGCCAACTGTGACCTTGAGGCTTTCGGTCACGTCCCAATAGAATTCGCCAAACGCACCCCAAGATTCGATTTTGACGACATTCTTGCTGCGGAAATAATTGTGCCCCTCCCCATTAATCTGATCAACTGGGTAGGGGTCGACATAGATGCATTCCGTTGCCACATTTTCGGGCTGGGAACAATCTATAGTAACATTTCCTCTTCTATTCAAGAACACTTCGGAGATGTAAGTAAATATGTTACTCAATACATAATAATCGTCCTGAGTATCGAAGTTTAGATAGTTCGCACCGACATTGAAGTTGATGGATCCATCCATATCGGATGTAAGGCGCACTTCCTGGAACCACTGCTCATTTTCAGACTGGCTTATATCCACGGACAACCACCGGTCAGATGGGCCTAGCTGAGGATCGGTATAGATGCCCCCGGGGGTCAGACCGCCGTTCGGAAGGGGGTTGCCGCTGTCATCGACAAGAACCGCACTGTCCGGAAATAGCGGCGCGGACACAAAGCGGTTGTAGTCTTGCGACGAATAGTATCTGTCCTTTGCAAAGGCGGTCTGGGAATATAACGTGACATTGCCCATATCCAACCCGAAGTTGAGTTGAAAAATATCGTTCTTGGCACGAAAGACGGGATCATAACTTGTTTCTATCTCGCGCAGATTACGTGATTGAACGACATCTCCGTAAGGGAAACGATCGAAAGGAAGACCCTGCACCGGCTGACCGGTCACGGGGTCAATCCCGGCTCGCTGTATAGCAGCCGCAAAGATTTGCGATGAGCCCAGCAGATTTGGCGCACCGAACGCTGCATCATTGTACAGACTGCTGGGTCGGCAACCCTGACTGAGCTTCGCTTGCATGTAGGCGTACGGAACGATGGTGTCGCCGACCTCAGTCGGTCCGGGGTCCCGCGTGCAGAGCTGTTTGCCCGTCCGAGAGCGGTTGTCGTCCTCCTCGAAATGCTGCCAGATGAAGGACGCGCTAAAGTTATCGCTTGGCTCCCAGCCCACCGACAGGCGGGTCGACCACAGGTTGCGCCCGTTTACCCGCTTGTTCGTATATGTGTTGAAATCGTAGCCATCGCGCTTGGTCATCATGCCGGCGGCGCGCACCGACAGAGTGTCGCCGAGCGGCACATTGATATGACCGCTGAGCCGGCGGGTGTCATAGCTGCCGGACTCAGCCTTCACCTGTCCGCTGAACTCCGAATATTCAGGGAGCGAAGGAAGCATATTGACCACGCCCGCGGTCGCGTTGCGGCCGTAGAGGGTGCCCTGCGGGCCGCGCAGCACCTCGATCCGTTCCATGTCGAAGAACTCCGACTCGAACAGGCGGTTGCGGATGAGCGGAATGTTGTTGAAGCTGACTGCGACCGCCGGATCCGACGCGGCCGAGATCGCCTTTGTCCCGATGCCGCGGATCGAGAAATTGTACATGCTGAAGTTGCTTTTGGAGAAGTTCACGTTCGGCACAGCCCGCAGCAGTTCCGATCCGCCTTCGATTTTCCGCGCATCCAGATCCTCGCTCGAAAGCGCCGTCACCGCGATCGGCACCTCTTGGATCGATTCCTCGCGCTTCTGCGCGGTGACGATGATGACATCAGGACGGTAGGGCTCCGCAGACGGGGTCGCGGTGGCGGAGGGGCTCGGGGCCGGAGCGGGCGCCAGCGCGTAGGTGCTGTCGTCGCTCGATACTACGCGCAGGCCGGCGTCGGCGGCGATGCGGCGGATCGCCTGGTCGACCGTCATCGCGCCTTTCAGCGCGCGGATCGACTTGCCCCGCACCGCCGCCGCGCTGACCAGGATCTGCACTTCGGCCTGGGCGGCCACGGCGGGAATGCCGGTCGCCGCCGATTGGGCCGGCACGTCGAAGGTTCTCGTCTGCGCCGTGGCCGGCGTGGCCACGGCAACCGCGCAGACAGCCGCCGAAGCCGCAAGAGCGCCGCGAAGATCGCGATACCGCATGTAATCCCTCCCATGTCATCGCCCGTTGTTCGGGTCCCATGACTACGATGCATCACGTAGGCTTTTCCGTTTCCGCCGCGGCCCTTTCTGTCACTTTCGCGACAGCACGATCCGGCCGGGCCCGATCTCGACACGGGCGTCGAGCAGCGCCGCCGCCGCGCGGGCGAAGGCGTCGGGTTCGTTGGTCCGGAAGCGGCCGATCATCTTTTCCTGCCCCAGCGCCGGGTCGGCGATCTCCAGCTTGACCGCGTTGTAGCGATTGAACGCGGCAGCGGCCTCCGCCACCGTGTCGCCTTCGAAGACGAGCTGACCCGTGCGCCACGAAAGCGAGCGGTCGATCTCTTCACCGGTGGCGACCACCTGCGGCGCGCCGGGCGTCTTGCCGACGAACGTGCGCATGCCGGCGGAGACGCGGCGGAGCGCCCCCGCCTCCCCGTCGCGCCAGACCTCGACGGTGCCTTCGGTGACCTGAACCTCGACCCCGCCGCCCGTGCGGTGCACGGCGAAGGCGGTGCCGACGGCCTTCACCCGCACCTCGCCGGCTTCGACCACGAATGGCCGCGTCCGGTCCTTGGCGACCTGGAACCATACCTCGCCCCGTGCCAGCTCGATCTCGCGCACCTCGGGGGTGAGTGTGACGTCCAGCGTCGTCTGGGTGTTGACCGCCGCAAGCGAGCCATCCTCCAGCGGCACGCGCCGGATTTCGCCCAGCGCGGTCTCGATCCGTTGCGACGGGGGCTGGAGGATCCCGGGGACGAACAGACCGGCCGCCAGGCTCGCCGCAATGGCAGCACCGGCGCCCCAGAGGACCCGTCGGCGCGGCAGTGCGCGTCCGCGATCGGCGTGGAACAGGTCCGCCTGGACCTCGCCCTCTAGTGCCTCCGGGACGGCCTCTTGCGCCGGAGCCTGGCCGGCGCCCAGAACGCTCGCCCGGTCGAGCATGCGCCATGCCGCCTGCGCGCGAAAATAGGCGCCGCGCCGGCGTTCGTCCCCGGCGAGCCAGGCCTCCAGTTCGGCACGCGCGGCCGCGTCGCCGCCTTCGCGGTCGATGCGGGCGACCCACTCGGCCGCGCGATCAGAGATCGCCTGTGCTGTCTCGCGCTCGCTCATCTCGTGCCATTTCCGTCAATGCCTGCTCGGCGTTCCGCTCCCCCTCCGCGATCGCTTGCAGAATCAGTTTGAGACCCTTGCCGACGTCGTTCTCCACCACGTGCTCGGTCACGCCCAGCCGGCGGGCCACCTCGCGCTGCGGCAGGCCTTCGATCTTGCGCAGCTCGAATATCCTCCGGCATCGCTCGGGCAGCCCTTCGATCAGCCGCCGCACACGCTCCAGCTCGCGGCGGCCGCCCGCCACCCGCTCCGGCGAGGGCTCATCCAGAACGATGTTCAGGTTATCGATTTCCGTAACCGAATCGATCCGCACCACGCGCGCGCGCCTGAGCTGCATGAGGACGATGTGGCGCGCGGTGGTGAAAAAATAGGCGCGGCCGCTACGGATATGGCCGATCTCGTCGAGCCGCGCGATCTGGCAATAGGCTTCCTGCACGACGTCCTCGATATCGGCGGGATCGAGCGTGCGGCGAAGCCAGGCGCGCACGTCGCTCTCGTGGGGAAGGATCTCGCTCCCCACCCAAGCCATGATCCTCTCGCGGCTCTGCCTGCTCACGGCGCGCTGCTACACCCCCCATTCCAGGCACGATGCATGGCGGACGGATTTCCGTACGCGCGCGTGAAAAATTTCTGCCGGCGCCGTCAGTCCGCCGGCGTAGCCGGCCGCTCCCAGCCCTCGCGGTAGCGGGCGAACCAGGCGAGGATGGCCGAAGCCTTGGCGGCCGATTGCGAGGGGCGCGCCGCGATGCCGCCGTGGCTGGCGCCGGGCACCTTGACCAGCGCCGTCGGCACGCCGCGCAGGCGCAGCGCGGTATAGTATTGCTCGGATTCGCTGACTGGCGTGCGGTAATCCTCGCTGCCGACCACGACCAGCGTCGGCGTCTCGACATTGCCGACCAGCGACAGCGGCGAGAGCCGCCAGTAGGTCTCGTGATCCTCCCACGGCTGGGCGCCAAGCCAGTAGTGACCGAAGAACGCGGGGCCATCGGCGGTGAGCGCCTGCGTCGTCCAATTGATCACCGGCTTCTGCGTCGCCGCCGCCTTGAAGCGCCGGGTCTTGCCGACGATCCAGCTCGTCAGCACGCCGCCGCCCGAGCCGCCGGTGACGAACAGCGCGTCGGGATCGGCTATGCCCAGCGCGATCGCCCGGTCGACGATGCTCATCAGGTCGAAGTAGTCGTTGCCGGGATAGGCCTTGTCGATCTGGTTCGCAAAGGCCTCGCCGTAGCTGGTCGAACCGCGAGGATTGGCCGAAAGCACTGCGTAGCCCGCAGCGGCATAGAGCTGGTTGTCGGTCGAAAAATGCGGGCCGTAGGCGGAGAAGGGTCCGCCGTGAATCTCCAGGATCAGCGGCACGCGCTGCCCCTCGACGTAACCGGGCGGCAGGGTCAGCCAGCCCTCGATCTCCAGACCGTCATGGCTCGATGCGGCCGTTATCTTGCGCACTTCGCCAAGCGCCTTCACTTCGCGCAGCGAGCGGTTGAGGTCGGTCAGCATGCGCGCCTTGCCGCCGCGGGCGATCTGCACTTCGGCCGGGCGCGTGGCGGTTCCGCCGGTGAAGGCGATGCTGTCGTCCGCGGCGACCGAGAAGCTGCCGCCGGTATAGGGCCGGTCGAACCCGCCGCCCGACAGCCCGCCGATCACCTCGCGGATCGAGCCGTCGAGGCCGACGCGCGCGACCTTGGTCTCGCCCCGCTCGTCGTACTGGACGTAGATGCCGCGGCTGTCGGCATCCCAAGCGATACTGGCGGCGCTGAAATCCCGGTCGGCAGTCAGGTTGCGGCGGCCCGAACCGTCGCGGTTCATGACGTAGAGATTGGTGTTCTCGTACGCGCGCAGGGCATCGTCGAAGCCGAGATAGGCGATCAGCTTCCCATCGGGCGAGGCGAGCGGGCTGCTGTCGGGGCCGTCGCGGTCGGTCAGCCGGGTGAGGCCGCCGGTCGCCACGTCGAGCGCGTAGATTTCGCCCTCCAGCGGATCGGTCTGCCAGTCGGCACTGCGGTTGGCGCCGAAGTAGAGCGTGCTGCCGTCCGGCGACCAGCTCAGCGGCCCGCCGTCGTGGTAACGGCCGAAGGTGAGCTGGCGCGGCGCACCGCCCGTTGCCGGAACGATGAAGACCTTCTCGAACCCCGGCTCGATGTAACCCTGCCCGTCCGCGCGGTAGGTGAGGAGGTCGTGAACCTCGAGCGGCTCGGCCCATTCGGCGCCTTCGGGCTTGTTCGCGGGGGCGGCGCCGAGCTTCGGCCCCTCCTGCTTTACCAGCATCGTATAGGCGATCGAGCGGCCGTCGGGCGACCAGGTCACGTTCGACGGGCTCGTCGGCAGGCCCGTGAGGCGCACCGCCTCCCCGCCCTCCATCCAGCGCACCCATAGCTGGGGACTGCCGCCCTCGGTCGAGGCATAGGCGAGGCGGTCACCGCCGGGCGACCAGCGAGGGGAGAAGGCATCGCCCCCGCGCCCGGCGATCGGCACTTCCTCCCCGGTGCGGGTGTTGATCAGCCAGATCGTGCTCACCGCGCGGTCGGACATGATGTCGTTCGAGCGGCGGACATAGGCGATATGGCGCCCGTCAGGGCTGATCTGCGGGTCGGCGGCGATGGCGAGGTCGAACAGGTCCGCGCCGGTGAAGCGCCGCTCGGGCCCGCTGCGGTCCATGCCGATGGCGGAACCCGACATGGCCGTGTCGGGGCGCTGCTCTGCCGAGCTCTCCGGAGCGGGGGATTCTTGCGGCGCCTGCTGATCCTGATCCTGCGCCAGCCCGGCTTGCGCCTGAAACACCAGAAGGCTCGCGCCCAGAATCGCCAGTTTCCGCATCGTGGAAGTCCCCTCGTCCAATCCCTGAACGCAGGACCCTAGCGGCACCGAAGCGGCTTGTCAGCGCACCAACAGCACCGGCGCCTTCACCGTGCGGATCATCGCGGTCGTCGTGCTGCCGACGATCATGGTCCTGATCGGCGAATGGCCGTAGGCGCCCATCATCAGCAGCGCTCCGTCGATGCCGGCGACGATTTCCCCGATCGCCTGCTCCGCTTTGCCGCGTTCGACCAGCGTCTGCACGGATCGCCCGCCGGCGATCGACGCAGCCGCGCGTTCGAGCTCGCCCCGGTCGCCCTCGCCGCGCGCCTCGGCCATGACCATGGTCACCGGCAGCGCGGCGAACAACGGCGAGTTCGCCAAGCGCTCCAGCGCGCGCCCGGCGGCGGGGCTGCCGTCGTAGGCAAGCACCACGTGCCGCGGTTCATGAAATGCGCGAGCGGCGACCAGCACCGGCTTGCTGCTCGCGCGCACGACGCGCTCGATCTTCGATCCGATATGGTCGCTCGCGAACTCGTGGCTCGCGCCCCGCTTACCGATGACCACGACCCGTGCCGCTTCCTCGCGCTCGATGATTGTCTCCACGATTCCGCCATGGCGGTGGAGCGGGACGACGTTCGCCGCGCCCGCCTCCCGCAGCAGCGCCTCGGCGGTGGCGAGGAGTGCGCGCCCCTTCTCGATCTCCGCCCGCGCATCGGCTTCGGCCAGACGGACGAGCTCTTCCATCAGCTCGCTCTTGACCCCGAGCCCGATGGCGCCGGACAGATCGCGCCGCGCGGTGACCGGATCGCTCCGCTGCACGACGTGGAGCAGCTCGACCGGCAGTTCCAGCCGCGCCGCGGCCCACGCGGCGAGGCGGCAAACGCTTTCGGTGTAGGCGGACGCATCGATCGCCGCGAGCACCCGTTCCATCGCGTTCTCTCCCATCAGTGCCCTCCAGAATGCGCTTCGGCGCCCGGCTTGTCATGCACGGCGTAACGCTCGATCATCGCCGCGCTGGCCGGGTTGAGCCCGACGACCTCGACTGCGGTACCCTCGCGCCGGAACTTGAGGATCGCCTTGTCGAGCGTGCCGACCGCGGAAATGTCCCAGAAGTGCGCCCGGCCGACGTCGATCACCACGCGGTCGACCACTTCCTTGTAATCGAACGCCGAGACGAAACTGTCGGACGAGGCGAAGAACACCTGCCCCTCGACGCGGTAGGTGCGGGTCGCGCCATCGGCCGAGAGCTCGCTCTCGACCGTGAACAGCCGCTTGACCTTGCTCGCGAAGAACAGGCCCGAGAGGATTACGCCCGCGAGCACGCCTTGCGCGAGGTCGTGGGTCCACACCACCACCACGACCGTGACCACCATGACCACGGAGGACTGCCAGGGATGGTGGCGGATGTCGCGGATCGAGCGCCATGAGAAGGTGCCGATCGATACCATGATCATCACGGCGACCAGCGCGGCCATCGGGATCCGCGCCACCAGCGGGCCGAGCACGACGATCAGGAACAGCAGGAACGAGCCGGCGACGAAGGTCGAAAGCCGCGTCTCGCCGCCCGACTTCACGTTGATCACCGACTGGCCGATCATCGCGCAGCCACCCATCCCGCCGAGGAAGCCGGTGAAGAAGTTGGCGATGCCCTGCCCCTTCATCTCGCGCTGCTTGTCCGAACCGGTGTCGGTCAGATCGTCGACGATCTGCGCGGTCAGCATCGATTCGAGCAGGCCGACGGCGGCCATGGTCGCCGAATAGGGGAAGATGATCTGCAGCGTCTCGAGCGTGAAAGGCACGTCCGGAATCAGCCACTGCGGAAGCGAGGAGGGCAACTCGCCCATGTCGCCCACGGTGCGCACGTCGAACCCGGCGTAATAGACCACGGCCGTCAGGATCACGATGGCGACCAGCGGTGAGGGCACGGCACGGGTCAGGCGCGGGAACAGATAGATGATCGCAAGGCCTGCCGCGACGAACCCGTAAGTGACCATCGGCACGCCGATCAGCTCGGGGAGCTGCGCCATGAAGATCAGGATCGCGAGCGCGTTGACAAAGCCGGTAACCACCGAGCGCGAGACGTATTGCATCAGCAGGTGCAGCCGCAGGTATCCGGCCGCGATCTGAATCACGCCCATCAGGATCGTCGCCGCGAACAGGTAGTCGAGCCCGTGCTCGCGGATCAGCGGCGTGACGAGCACGGCAACGGCGGCGGTCGCGGCGGAGATCATACCGGGGCGTCCGCCGACGAGCGCTATGATTACCGCGATCGAGAACGAGGCGTAGAGCCCCACGCGCGGATCGACCCCGGCAATGATCGAGAAGCCGATTGCTTCGGGGATGAGCGCAAGCGCGACGACGATGCCGGCGAGAATGTTGCGCCGGGGATTGGATAGCCATTCGCGCTTGAGCGCGGGAATATCGATCATCTTGAAACTTCGTCCGACACACGGTGACCGGCGGACGCAGGCGCGATGCTGGTGCGATCACGATGCGCGGCAATGAAAACCGGTCTGGAAAGTTGTCCCGGGGATAGGCGCCGGGCCGAGCCACCCGGCAGCGCCGGGTCCGGTGGAACGGGGCTTTTAGGCAGCGAACGATCGCGCTGCAAGTGCGAAGAACTCGCCGGGGGGCTCAGCGCCAGTCGTTCGCTTTCGCCTCCGCTTCCGCCGCGGCGTCGAGAGCCGGGCCCTGCGCCATGTCCTGCGCACGGCTCAGCAGGGCTGCTTCGCTCGCCCCCGCCATGCGATATTCGGTCGAGGCGCCGGCGCTGCCCTCGCCGAGCGCTTCGAGGCGCCAGCCCTGCTGGTCGCGGCAGGCGATCCCCCCGCCGCCTTCACCGCTGAAAACGCGGCAGACGTCGCCGCCCTGCGCGCGGAAGCTGAGCAATATGCGCGTGTCCGCGCCGGGCGCCTGTTCGGCCACGAGCCGCGTATCGAGAACGCCCGCGAGCTGCGGGTCGGCGTAGGGCGCACCGTCGTCGCCGCTCCCCGGTAGGAGCACCGCCAGCGCGAGCGACGCTGCGAGCGCCGGCCCGACGATCCACCCCCAACGCGGGATAGTGCGGCGTGCCGCGCGCCGTTCCTTCGCTTCGGCGAAATTGACGACCTCGGCCTCCTGCGGCTGCGCCAGCAGGGCGGTCAGGCGGTCCGGCACCGGCGCCGTGGCGACCGGTGCGTAATGGTCAGCCAGCTGCGCACGGAGAGCGCGGTGCGCCTCGACCTCGCCCGCCAGCGCGGGATCGGCGGCGACGGCGGCAGCGATCTGCGCCGCGCGCTCGCCGGTCAGCTCGCCGTCTGCGAAAGCCGCGAGTTCCTCTCTGGTCAGGGTCATTGCGCTTCTCCCAGCATCGCCATCAGCGCGTCGCGCCCGCGCACCAGGCGCGAGTTGAGCGTGCCGACCGGGCAGCCGACGATCTCCGCTGCTTCCTTGTAGGCATAGCCTTCGACCATCACGAGCAGCACCGCCTCGCGCTGGTCGGACGGCAGCTTCTGCATCGCCCGGTCGACATAGGACAGCTCGACCGCGGCTTCCTGCGCGCCGTCGCCGCCCTGCCCCACGCCGGCTTCCTCGTCCACGAAGGTCTGCCTGCGGCGGCTCCCCGCGCGGCCCTCGTCGATCCAGATGTTGCGCATGATCCTGTACATCCAACTGTCGAGGCGCGTACCCTCCTGCCACTTGGACCGGTTGGCGAGCGCGCGTTCGAGCGACATCTGGCAGAGGTCGTCGCCGTCCGCAGGATTGCCCGCCAGCCCGGCAGCGAAACGGCGCAGCCGGGGCAGCAGGTCCAGCAAGTCCTGTTCGAACTTCGTGCTCAGTGCCTCTGCCTTCCACGGATTAAACGGATCACGACATGCGTTTCATCCATGCTTAATCGCTTTCGCGAGACAAGGGACAGCCGATGCGCCGAATTTTCCTCATTTCCGCCGCCTGCGCCCTGATCGCCGCGCCCGTGTCCGCGCAGATCGCGCTGCCGGGCGTGCAGGTGCCGGACATCGGCGGGGTGCTCGACACCACCACCGATGTGCTCGACCGCACGACGCGCGATCTGCGCGGTACGGTCGAGGATCTCGCGCGCGACCGGCTGCGGACCATCGACCGGCTCGTACGGCGGCACGGCGACGTGATCGAGCGGGACGCCCGCGGCGCGCCCGCCCGGCGGGGAGAGATCCTGGTAATGGATGCCTCGGCCGAGGCGCTGGCGGCCGGTGAAGCGGCGGGCTTCGGGGTCCTCTCGCAAGAGGAGATCGAAGGCCTCGGCTTCGCGGTCGTCAGGCTGCAGGTACCCGAGGGGATGGATCTCGCCGAAGCCGAGGGCGCGTTGGCGCGGCTGATGCCGGAGGCGAGCGTCGCGCCGGACAATCTGCACTTCCAGTCGGGCGCCGCCCCCCGCCCCGTCAGCGCTCCGCCCCTCCCGCTCGCCGCCGCGGCCGCGACGAGCGGCGGGGCGCCGGTCGGCATGATCGATGGCGCCCCGGGCAAGGCCGTGCCGGTCGCCGCGATCCGCGGCTTCGCGAAAGGCGCGCCCTACCCCAGCAACCACGGCAGCGCGATCGCCTCGCTGCTCGCCCATGCCGGAGCGGGCCCGATCCGCGTCGCCGACGTCTACGGCACCGACGACGCCGGGGGCAACGCGCTGGCCATGGCCAAGGGGCTCGGCTGGTTGGTCGGCGCGGGCTCGAAAGTGGTGACGATCAGCCTCGTCGGCCCACGAAATCCGGTTCTCGAACGTGCGATCGGCGTGGCGCAGCGCAAGGGGGTGGTCGTGGTCGCGGCGGTGGGCAATGGCGGCCCGGCGGCACCGCCTGCCTATCCCGCGTCCTACGATGGCGTGGTCGCAGTGACCGGGGTCGACGGCCGGCGCCGCGCGCTGATCGAGGCGGGCCGCGCGCTCCATCTGGATTATTCGGCGCCCGGCGCCGACATCCACGGCATCGATGCCGAGGGCGACCGCGTGCGCCTGCGCGGCACCTCGTTCGCGACCCCGCTCGTCGCGGGCCGCACGGCTCTAGCGATCGGGCGAGGCCGCGACTGGCGCACCGCGCTCGACGCGCAGGCGGAGGACCTTGGCCGCAAGGGGGCGGACGAGACCTATGGCCGCGGCCTGATCTGCGGCTCCTGCGAGGGCGTGCCGAAAAAATCTCGCGACTGATGGATTAAGCGCCGCACGGCACCCGTTTCCCTTTCAAGCGAACGCATCCTCCCGCGTTCGCCGGAAAGAAAGGGATATGCCATGAAGAACCTTCTTCTCGCAGCTTCGGCTCTCACACTGTTCGCCGCGCCCGCACACGCGCAGCTTCTCGGCGGCAGCGGAGGCGCGCTCGGCGGCACCGTGAACGGCGCGATCAACTCCACCGTCCGCACGTCGACCGACTCGATCCGCACGACCACCCGCAGCACCGTGCGCGGCGACGCCCGGACTCGCGGCGAGCAGCGCGTCGATCATCGCTCGGGCGAGGTCTCCGTCGACCGCTCGCTCGACGCCAGTGTCGATGGCGCGGCCTCTCAGCTCCTCGACGGCCCGGCGGGTTCGGCGAAGGGCAGCGCAGCGGCCTCGGGCAGTGCCTCCGGCTCGCTTGGCGCCGATGCGCAGCTCGTCGGCACCGACGCGGTTCGCGGCCTCGCGGCGCAGGGCATCGCTACGGCGGCTGACGGCGTCGCCACGGTCCGCGGCAGCGCCGCCGGTGCGGCGAGTGCGGCAGGCAATCTCGCCGCGTCGGCCAGCGGCAGCGGCTCGGCTGCGGGTTCGGCGGCCGGATCGGGCGCGGCCGGTCTCGGCTCCAGCATGCTGGCTGCTGCCGGCAGCGCGGCCGCGGCAGCCGACGGCGCCTTCTCCGTCACCCCCGGAATGCCGGTCGTGACGCCGGACGGCGCGCAGCTCGGCACGGTCAGCGAAGTGGTCGCCGACCAGCAGGGCCGCGTGCAGCAGGCGCTCGTCGCCACGCCAGATGGAACCGCCGCCATCTCCGCCGCCGACCTCAGCGCCAACGGCGACGCCCTGATCGCCGGCACCGGCACCGTCTCCGCCGCCGGCGAAGGTGCAACCAGCTCCGCAACGCAGGGTGATACGTCCCCCCGTTAACCGTCCTTGCCTTGCGAACCGGAGGGGCGGCCGAGCGAGAGTTCGGCCGCCCTCATTTTTGTCGTGCTGGCAGCGCTGCCGCTAATCCCGAGGCGCGCTGTCGATCCGCGGTATCCCGATCGATGCCGGATCGCCGATGCCGATCGGCACCAGACCGAAATGCATCCGCCAGGGCGCTGTCGGATCGTTGCCGAACATGGTGTACCAGTAGCGCCCCTCCTTGTCCCGGAACGGCGTGCCATGCCCGCCATGGGGCGCCCCCATCCGCCGCTGGCTGTAGGGACCGAACAGGGTCTTCGACGTGCCGTACATCATGTCGTAGGTGCCGTGCGTGCGCAGCGGCCCGTGCCATTCGGCGCCGGTGAGAAAATAGACGCCGTTCACCTTGATCAGCGCGTTGCCTTCGTAACCGACGTGATCGCCGTCGGTGTCGACGAGCTGCCGCACCGGTCCCTT
>JAPSJS010000055.1 GCA_031178065.1 Altererythrobacter sp. | reverse complement strand
GTTCGGCATCGTTGACAAGGTGTTCGAGACCCGGCCTGAGAATGAAGAGCCGGGTGACGAGACGGGGTCCGGCGGAGCGCCGGAGTAACCGATCCTTCCGGGCACAAAACCCGGCGCAGGGCGGTTGATATAGCATTCGGGCAACCCTGCCACTTCAGCTTGTGGCAATACGTGAATGCTAGACCCGATGTGTTGATTAATGACCAGCCGGCTTTAGAGTCGGCCGAATCCGGCCTTGGAATTCGGGCCGGGGGTTCGGGAACCACGGGAAATGACCAAGTTGAGCGGAACCGATAGCAAGTCCACGCTGTACTGTAGCTTCTGCGGCAAATCGCAGCACGAGGTGAGGAAACTCATCGCGGGGCCAACGGTGTTCATCTGCGACGAATGCGTCGAGCTGTGCAACGACATCATTCGCGAAGAGACCAAGGCCGGGCTGACGGGTCGCAAGGAAGGGGAAGTCCCGACTCCGAACGACATCTTCGTGACTTTGAACGATTACGTGATCGGGCAGGACCGCGCGAAGCGCGTGCTGTCGGTCGCGGTGCACAACCACTACAAGCGGCTCAAGCATTCGGGCAAGGCGGGCGATGTCGAGCTGGCGAAGTCCAACATCCTGCTCGTCGGCCCGACCGGATCGGGCAAGACGCTGCTGGCGCAGACGCTGGCGCGCACGTTCGACGTGCCGTTCACGATGGCCGATGCGACCACGCTAACCGAAGCGGGCTATGTCGGCGAGGATGTCGAGAACATCATCCTCAAGCTGCTCCAGTCGAGCGATTACAACGTCGACAAGGCGCAGCACGGCATCGTCTACATCGACGAGATCGACAAGATCACCCGCAAGGCGGAAAATCCGTCGATCACCCGCGACGTTTCGGGCGAGGGTGTGCAGCAGGCGCTGCTCAAGCTGATGGAAGGCACCACCGCCTCCGTCCCGCCGCAGGGCGGTCGCAAGCATCCGCAGCAGGAATTCCTGCAGGTCGACACGACCAACATCCTGTTCATCTGCGGCGGCGCTTTCGCCGGCCTCGAGAAGATCATCGCCGACCGCTTGCAGAAGCGCTCGATCGGCTTTGGCGCGCATGTCGCCGATCCGGACAAGCGCCGCGTGGGCGAACTGCTCGAGAAGTGCGAGCCGGAAGACCTGCTCAAGTTCGGCCTGATCCCCGAATTCGTCGGCCGCCTGCCGGTGATTGCCACCCTGCGCGACCTCGACGTGTCCGCGCTGGTGAAGATCCTCAGCGAACCGAAGAACGCGCTGGTCAAGCAGTACTGCAAGCTGTTCGAGCTCGAGGATGTCGACTTGACCTTCACCGACGAGGCCCTCGAAACGATCGCGGAACGGGCGATCAAGCGCAAGACCGGTGCGCGCGGCCTGCGCTCGATCGTCGAAGGCATTCTACTCGATACGATGTTCGACCTGCCCGACATGGACGGGGTGAGCGAGATCGTGATCGACAAGGACGTGGTCGAAGGCCGCAAGGAGCCGATTCGGGTGCTTGGCGGCGAGAAGAAAGAAGCGGCGGCCTGACAGCCCCGCACCGCGGCGCACGCGCTGCGGACATAATCGGTCCCCGACGGACCGTTTATCGCCTTACCGGGCGCAAGTGGCGCAGCACGCGGTTGCGCCCCGGGTCGGGCCGCTTTCGGGCCCGGGCCGCAGACTGTCACGCGAATACGAGGAATTCTCGAATATGGCCACCAACGCACAGCTCGCGGCGAAGCTTCTGCGCGACGCGAGCGGCTTCTTCCGCAATGTCGGCGAACAGAATCCGCAGCTCCAGCAGCAGATGGACGACAACGCGCAGGTTTACGAGCAGGTCGCCGAACTCGTTGAGAGCGATCCGACGGGCGAACTGCCCGACCAGCAGCAGGGCTAACGCGCTAGCAGCTATGGGCGGAAGATAGCGCGCAGTCGGCATCGCGCTCAATCTGGATCGTCGCATGACCGATCCCGTGCCGGTGCTGCAACTCATGCGCAATCTCGCGCAGGAAATCGTCCCCGGGGTGGCCGGCAGGCATGACGAGATGCGCGGTCATCGCGGTTTCGGTCGTGCTCATCGGCCAGATATGCAGGTCATGAACCGCCGCCACCCCGGACAGACGACCGAGATAGGTGCGCACGTCGGCTTCCGAGATACCTTCGGGCACGGCCAGCAGGCCCATCTTCACGCTGTCTTTCAGCAGTCCCCAGGTGCCCCAGGCGATCACTGCCACGATCAGCAGGCTGGTCACAGGGTCAATCCAGGTCGCGCCCGTCAGCAGGATCGCCACGCCCGCGATCACCACGCCCAGCGAGACCAGCGCATCGGCGACCATGTGCAGGAAGGCGCCGCGGATATTCAGATCGTCGTGCCGGCCGCGCAGGAATAGCAGCGCGGTCGCCGTATTGATCACGATCCCGACGCTTGCGACCGCGATCATGGTCCACCCTTCCACCTCGGCCGGGTTGGTCAGGCGGTTGAGCGTTTCGAACAGGATCGCGCCGATCGCGACCAGCAGCAGCCCCGCATTGGCCATGGCGGCCAGGATGGTCGAGCTCTTGTAACCGTAAGTGAACTTGCCGGACGGCGGCTTGCGCGCGGCCGTAGCGGCGGCCCAGGCGAGCAGAAGGCTCAGCACGTCCGACAGGTTGTGTCCGGCGTCGGCCACCAGCGCCATCGACCCGGAAAGGAAGCCGTAGGCCGCCTCGACCAGCACGAAGGCGCCGTTGAGCACGATGCCGATGGCAAAGGCGCGGCCGAAGTCTGCCGGCGCATTCGCATGGCCATGGCCATGCGAATGCCCGTGCGAATGTCCGTGACTGTGAGAGTGACCCGCGCCCATTGCGGTCACTCATAGACACAGGCGTCGAGCCCGTCACGCCCGACCACGCCCATGCGCGCAGCAATCGTATTGCCGTAGCGCCGCGTGAAGCCGGCCGGGTTCACCACCGAACGCTGCTTGGGCAGCGGCAGCGCGGCCGCCATACGTGCGGCCTCGGTGCGGCTGAGACGGG
This sequence comes from Altererythrobacter sp., assembly GCA_031178065.1. Classification (GTDB taxonomy): domain Bacteria; phylum Pseudomonadota; class Alphaproteobacteria; order Sphingomonadales; family Sphingomonadaceae; genus Pelagerythrobacter. The sequence goes on along the minus strand of JAPSJS010000055.1, from coordinate 15,423 downwards.
CGGCGGAGTGGTTGAAATAGCGCTGCGCGCCGGCCTCGGCGCCGTAGGTCCCGATCCCGGTCTCGGCGACGTTCAGGTAGACCTCCATGATCCGCCGCTTGCCCCAGACGGTCTCGATCAGAAGAGTGAACCAGGCTTCCAGCCCCTTCCGGAAAAAGCCGCCGTCCTGCCACAGGAAGACGTTCTTGGCGGTCTGCTGGCTGATCGTCGACGCGCCGCGGATGCGCCCGCCTTGCGCATTGTGCTGAATGGCCTTCTCGATCGCTTCGGTGTCGAAGCCGTTGTGGCTGCAGAATTTGCCGTCCTCCGCCGCGATCACCGCGGCGACCAGGTTTCGGTCGATGTTCGAGAGCGGCTCCCAGTCCTTCGTCATGCCGTGCTCGTCCAGCAGCATGGTCACGGTCACCGGCGGGGGCACGAATCTGTAGACGACGACCAGCAGGAGGCTGAGCCCCACGAACCACAGAACCAGCTTGGCGAGCAGCATCAGGAACCAGCGCATGGGGAAACCGGATAAGGACGGCAGGGGCCGTGCGCAATCGCCTTACTTGCGTGCGTCGAATGCGGCCCGGGCAGCTTCGATCTTCTCGATGTTGCGCTCCGCCCAGTGCCATACGCCGCAGAACGCTTCGGCGAGGTCATGCCCGAGGTCCGTCAGCCGGTATTCGACCCGCGGGGGAACCTCCGCATGGACGGTGCGTGTCACCAACCCTTCACGCTCCATCTGGCGCAGGGTTTGCGTCAGCATCTTCTGGCTGATTCCCGGCACCGCGCGGCCGATTGCGCTGAAGCGCTGCTCGCCTGCTTCCTCCAGCGCCTCCAGCACCAGCAGAGTCCACTTGTCGGCGACGCGGCCGATCGTTTCGTCGACCAGCGCGTCGACGCGCGGATCCGAATGATAGCTCGTGTGCGGCGGTTTTCCCATTTCTTTCCTTTTTGTAACTACCGCACGTTCAGGTGCCTACTTCCCATTGGAGAGTATTGGCCTAGATGGGGTGCCTCTCCAACACAAGCAAAGAAGGCTCCCTCCCATGAAGACCAGTGGAAACACCATTCTCGTCACCGGCGGCGGCAGCGGAATCGGCCGCGAACTCGCACGGCGCTGGCACGATCTGGGCAATACCGTGATTGTCGCCGGCCGTAGCGAAGGCCCGCTAGCTGAGACCGCCGAAGGCCACGCGAACATCCATCCAATGGCGCTCGACGTGACCGACCCCGCCGACATCCAACGCTTCGCCAGCGATGTCGTGGCGCGCTTCCCCGCACTCAACGTGCTGGTGAACAATGCCGGGATCATGCGCTACGAAGATCTCGCGGCCAGACGCGACCTAGCCGACGTGGAGGCGACGATCGTCACCAACCTCCTCGGCCCGATCCGGCTGACCGACGGGTTCGTCGAGCATCTGAAGGGGCAGAATGGCGCGGCAATCATCAATGTCAGCTCGGGCCTCGCCTTCGTGCCGATGCCCAAAGCGGCGACCTACTCGGCGACCAAGGCGGCGATTCACAGCTACACGATCTCGCTGCGCGCCAAGCTGGAGGGTGCGGTCGAGGTGATCGAGATCGTGCCGCCCGCGGTGCAGACCGAACTGACCCCCGGCCAGTCGACCCGCGAGGGCTACCTGCCGCTCGACACCTATATCGATCAGGTGATGGCCCAGTTCGAAAACGGTGCTCCGCCCGCCGAGGTCTGCGTGCCCAACGTCCTGGTGCTTCGCGATGCGGAGAAGGAGGGACGGTTCGACGAAGCCCTGGCGATCACCAAGAGCTTCTGATTGCCGGGGTCGGGCGCTCGCGCGTCAATCGGGGAAGCGCACCACGCTGTTCGCCTCGGGCATGGACGGGCCCGGCGCCGGCCGAGCCGGCTGCCAAGGACCGCGGCCGAGGTCGGCGATCGAGGCATATCGGCCGATGACCTCGGCGCCTTCGATGAGGAAGGGCAGGCCCTCCGCCGCAAGAGGCGAGGGGCGTGATGCGACATGGAAGTGAAGATGTGGGGAGGTGCCCTGTCCGGTCAGCCCGAGACGAGCGATCACCTGCCCGCGCTTCACCCTGTCGCCAGGCTTCACCTGAAGGCCCGGCTGCAGATGCTCGTAGAAGGCAAAGCGGCCGTCTCCCAGATCAAGGGCGATGAAGTTGCCCGTCGCATCGCCGATCGAGACGCGCGGCAGATCGGCACGCAGCAGCGGTTCGGTGAAATCGTCGCGGGTCGCGGCAACAACGGCGTCGGCTACGGCCAGCACTTCCGCACCATATCCGAGCGAGTCCGCCAACGTCTTGCCGTCGGAGCGATCGAACCGCCCTTGTGCGTTCACCTTCATCCAGTCGATCGCGAACCTGCCGGGGATCGTCGCCTGCCCGGCCGTGGCATAGACCACTCGCCGGTGACCGCGCTCCATCTCGGGCGCATAGACGGCGATCCACGGTCCTCCGCGCACGGGTGGACCCAGGATCGGTAGGGGGCGTGTGTCCACCTCGACCCGACCGGCGTCTATCACTGCCGCTCCGTCTTTGCCCGTCACTGCGACGTTATGCGCCAGGCTGTCCGGGATTGCGGACCCGGTCAGCGGAACATCGAGATAAATGACCGTGCGCGCACCAGGCGCGATCGCGCGGCCGCTCATCCCGCCGGTTGGGACGCCGCCGAGTGCGGCGGCGAGCGCTTGGCCGGAAAGGGCCAGCAAACGCGCGCCCGTCGCACCGTCCTCGACCGTCAACTCGTCCAATGTTAGGGGCGCCGCGGAAAAGTTCGTCAGGTGCAGCTCATAGACGAGATGCTGACGGTCGCCGATTTGGACGGGTGCCGGGCGGTAAGGCAGCTCCGCATCGAATGCTTGAATGACAGCAGGTGCCGGGGCTGGAGCCGCAGGTTGCGCAACCACTGCCGGGCTACCGGCCGCCGGTAAAAGAAGAACGGTCGCCGCGTGACGCCAATATGACAGGCGCCACGGGCGAACCATTTAGCTTACGCGATGCCCGGCAGCAGCCGTTCGCCGGCGATGCGCTGCATCGCCTTCTGCAGCTTCTCGAACGCGCGCACTTCGATCTGGCGGATGCGTTCGCGGCTGACGTCGTAGACCTGGCTCAGTTCCTCCAGCGTCTGCGGACTTTCCGTCAGGCGCCGCTCGGTGAGGATGTGCTTCTCGCGCTCGTTGAGGCTGTCCATCGCCTCGACCAGCATTTCGTGGCGCACGTGCGCCTCTTCGGCTTCGGCAACGGTCTCGTCCTGCAGCGGACGGTCGTCAGTGAGCCAGTCCTGCCACTCGCCCGAACCTTCCTCGCCGCCGCGCATGGGCGTGTTCAGCGATCCGTCGCCGCCCATCATCATGCGGCGATTCATGTTGATCACTTCCTGCTCGGGCACGCCGAGGTCGGTCGCGATCTTGGCGACATCGTCCGGATGAAGATCGCTGTCCTCGTAAGCCTCGAGGTTCTTCTTCATCCGCCGCAGGTTGAAGAACAGCTTCTTCTGCGCCGCGGTGGTGCCCATCTTCACGAGCGACCACGAACGGAGAATAAACTCCTGGATCGAGGCCTTGATCCACCACATCGCGTAAGTCGCGAGGCGGAAGCCGCGATCGGGCTCGAACTTCTTGACGCCCTGCATCAGGCCGACGTTGCCTTCGGAAATGAGGTCGCTGACCGGCAGGCCGTAGCCGCGGTAGCCCATGGCGATCTTGGCCACGAGCCGGAGGTGGCTGGTGACGAGCTGCGCCGCAGCCTCAGAATCCTCGTGCTCTTCGTAGCGCTTGGCGAGCATGTATTCCTGCTCGGCCGTCAGCACCGGGAACTTCTTGATCTCGGCGAGATAGCGGTTGAGGCTCTGCTCACCGCCGAGCGCCGGAACTGTCAATGCTTTGTTGTTGCTCACGTCTACCCTGACCTTTCTCGTGTCGACCGCGCGGTGACGGACCCCTCATGGGCATCCGCGGTGCGGGCCACGCATTCGTATATAGGACGGTGTTCGGGCGGATTGAACCGACTTTCATCGATTTCAACGAGCGGTTTCGTCGATGAGTTCCCGCATGTCCCCCGGCAGTTCGGCCCGGAAATCCACCCTTTCGCCCGTGATCGGATGATCGAACCCGAGCAACGCCGCGTGAAGCGCCTGCCGGGCGAAACCGAGCTGCTTGAGAAGGGGACGGAGCCCCGCCGGTGTGCGTCCATAAGTTTGGTCCCCCAATAGCGGATGACCGATTGACGCACAGTGAACGCGCACCTGATGGGTTCTGCCGGTTGCCAGCCGGCATTCGATCAGTGCGCAATCGCGCAGCAATTTCAAAGTTTTGTAATGCGTCACCGCATGCTTGCCACGGGTCGAAGCCGGCGGCAGTGCGGCCATCTTCTTGCGGTTCGTGTCGGACCGGCCGATTCGCCCTGCAATCGTGCTCATCGGCGGAATTGGATGGCCGGCGCAGACGGCCAGATAGGCGCGGGTGATCGAGTGGTCGGCGAACTGCCGCGCCAGCCCCTCGTGCGCCGCATCGGTCTTGGCCACGACCAGCAGGCCGGAGGTGTCCTTGTCGATCCGGTGGACGATTCCCGGCCGCGCCACGCCGTTGATGCCCGACAATTGCCCGCGGCAATGGTGCAGCAACGCGTTGACCAGCGTCCCGTCGGGGTTTCCGGCCGCCGGATGTACGACGAGGCCCGCCGGCTTGTTCACCACGATCAGGTGATCGTCCTCGAACACGACCTCGAGCGGAATGTCCTGCGCCTCGGCCGCCAGCGGTTCGGGCGGGGGAACCTCGATGGAAAACGCCGCGTCTTCGCCGGTTCTGGCCGAAGCGCTGCGCACCACCACGCCATCGACCCGTACCCGACCTTCGCCGATGAGCCCCTTGACCCGCTCACGCGAAAGTCCGGACGCATCGGCTAGCGCCTTGTCGAGGCGGAGGCCGGGCGTAAGAAATCCGCCAATGACTTGATCGTCCGCCATGCTAGGCCAATGCGCGATGATAGTCGAAGTCACAAGTGCGGTCCTGGAGCGCATTCTCGCCGAGGCTGCGGCGGCCCATCCGCGTGAGTGCTGCGGCCTCCTGCTGTGCGACGGCACAGCCTTTCGCGCCCTGGAGCCGACGCGCAACGTCCATCCGGCGCCCGAGACGCACTTCGAGATCGATCCGCGCGCGCTGATCGATGCGCACCGGGCGGCGCGTGCGGGCGGGCCGCAGGTCATGGGATATTACCACTCGCATCCGCGCGGGCCGGCCGAGCCTTCGGCGACCGACCGCGCCATGGCCGCGGGTGACCGGCGCGTCTGGGCGATCGCGGGCGAAGGCGAGGTACGGTTCTGGCGCGACGACGAAGCGGGCTTCGAACCGCTTTCCCTGCGAGTCATTGATCGGTAAGGCAGCGATTAACCAGACTTTCGCAGGACGGACCACGTTTCTCACTCCATGACAGATTCCGATGCCATCGACCTCGCCAGCATGCTCTGCTCGCGCCTGTGTCACGACATGCTCAGCCCGGTCGGGGCGCTTTCCAACGGGCTCGAGCTCCTCGCCGGGGAGAAGGACCCCGAGATGCGCCAGCGCTGCTTCGAGCTGCTCGAGCAGAGCGCGCAGATCAGTGCCGACAAGCTCAAGTTCTTCCGTCTCGCCTACGGTGCGGCGGGCGGCTTCGGCGACCAGGTGGACGTGGCTGAGGCCCGCGCGGTGATCGACGCGCTGGCCCGCGATGCGAAGCGCGTCGCGGTGAACTGGGCGCTCGCCGAAAGCCGCATGTCAAAGCCGGCGGTGAAGGTGCTGCTCAACTTCGCCCACATGGGGGTCGACGCGCTCGTACGCGGCGGCACGATCGACATCGGGGCGGAAGTGCGGGAGGGCGCGACCGAGATCGTGGTTCGTGCGGCAGGCGCCAAGATCGCCTTCGACGAAACGATCGGCGCGGCGCTCGAAGGCAATCTGTCGAAGGACAAACTATCCAGCCGCACTGCCCCCGCGCACCTGCTGTGCCTGCTGGCCGACCATGCGGGCGGCGGACTGCAGTATCGCCAGACGAGCGATGCACTGGTCCTCGGAGCGGTCCTGCCGAACGGCTGATGGACGAACTCGTCCACCACGAGCGGCCGTCGCGCAATTTCAATGAGCGGACGCTGCCGATCTCGATGGTGGTGATCCACTATACCGAGATGGAAAGCGCCGAGGCGGCGCTCGACCGCCTGTGCGATCCGGGCGCGGGCGTGAGCGCGCATTATCTGATCTCGGAAGCCGGAGAGGTCACGCGGCTGGTGCCCGAGGGCAAGCGGGCGTGGCACGCGGGGGCTTCCTACTGGCGCGGCCACAAGGACGTGAATTCGGCGAGCATCGGAATCGAGCTCGACCATCCGGGGCACGCGCTCGGCTACCGCGACTTCTCGGAAGCGCAGTTCGCCGCGCTCGTCCCGCTGGTCGCGCGGATCGTGAAGGATCACGACATTCCGCGGGCCAACGTGGTCGGCCATTCGGATGTCGCGCCTGCGCGCAAGATCGATCCGGGCGAGTTGTTTCCGTGGGACCGGCTCGCCGGGTACGGCCTGTGCCTGCCGCGTCCGGAGAAGCTCGAGCTGGGCGATCCGTTCGACAACGACGGCGCGTTCTACCTCGCGCTCGAGCGTTTCGGCTACGACGTGACCGACGGGCGCAAGGCGGTCGAGGCGTTCCAGCGCCGCTGGCGGCCCGAACGGATCGATGGCGAGATCGACGGGCAGGTGCGTGCAATCCTGTTCCAGCTCCTCTTGGATCGCGACCGCGGACACGCTAGATAGGGCGCGCCAGGGGGCCGGGCAGCCGCGGGTGCGAAAGCACGCGAGGAAAGTCCGGGCTCCACGAAACGAGGGTGGCGGGTAACGCCCGCCGGGTCCGCGCGAGCGGGCTCAGGGAAAGTGCCACAGAGAGTATACCGCCGACGGCCCGCGCTCCTTCGGGAGTTGGCGCCGGGCAAGGGTGAAAGGGTGCGGTAAGAGCGCACCGGGGCCTCGGCAACGCGGCCCGCATGGCAAACCCCACCCGGAGCAAGGCCGAATAGGGGCGGCGCGTCCGCGTGAGCGGGCTGGGGTGTTTCGCCCCAAGCGCAAGCTGCGACCGCCCGGGTTGGCTGCTTGAGCGCACGGAGCAATCCGTCGCCTAGACGAATGGCTGCCCTCGCGGGGCCGGTCCCTTCGGGGATACCGCCCGCGAGACAGAACCCGGCTTACAGGCCCCCTGGCATTTTCCTACTCGCGTCGCGTCACGCCGCGAATCAGCTCCGGCCGATGCTGAGGTATGTGAACCCCGCCGCGAGCATGTGATCGGGTTTGTAGATATTCCGCAGGTCGACCAGCACCGGCGCATTCGCCAGTGCCTTCACCCGTGGGAAGTCGAGCGCGCGGAACGCATCCCACTCGGTGACGATCGCGATCGCGTCGGCACCTTCGATCGCCTCGTAGGGGCTCTTGCACATCTGCACCTCGGGCATCAGCGGCGCGGCCTGCTCCATCCCCTCGGGATCGTAGCCGGCGACGTTCACCCCCGCATCGCCGAGCGCCTGTGCGATTGCGATCGCCGGGCTGTCGCGCATGTCGTCGGTGTTGGGCTTGAAGGTCAGGCCGAGCAGCGCGACTTTCTTGCCTCGTGCCGCCTCCGGCCCGCCGAGCGCGTCGATCACCTTGCGGCCCATGGCCCGCTTGCGGCTTTCGTTGACCTTGGCCACGGCCTCCACGATCCGGATCGGGCTGTCGTAGTCCTCGGCGGTCTTGAGCAGTGCGAGCGTGTCCTTGGGGAAGCACGAGCCACCGTAGCCGGGGCCGGCATGGAGAAACTTCGGACCGATGCGGTTGTCCATCCCGATCCCGCGGCTCACGTCCTGCACGTTGGCGCCGACTTTCTCGCACAGGTCGGCGATCTCGTTGATGAAAGTGATCTTGGTCGCGAGGAACGCGTTGGCTGCATACTTGATCAGCTCCGCACTGCGGCGGCTGACGAACAGGATCGGCGATTCGTTGAGGAACAGCGGGCGATAGACCTCGCGCATGACTTCGCGGCCGAAATCGTCCTCGGTGCCGATGACGATCCGGTCGGGGCGTTTGAAGTCGGCGATCGCCGCGCCCTCGCGCAGGAACTCGGGGTTGGAAACCACCGCGACCCGGTGATTGCAGCCGGTCTCGGCGATGATCCGCTCGACCTCGTCGCCGGTGCCAACGGGAACGGTCGACTTGGTCACCACCACCGCATCGTTCGCCAGCTTCTCACCGACTTCGCGCGCGACGGCGTGGACGAACGAAAGATCGGCGTGGCCGTCGCCCCGGCGGCTCGGCGTGCCGACGGCAATGAAGATCGCCTGCGCGCCGGCGATGCCTTCGGCGAGGTCGGTCGTGAACGACAGCCGTCCGGCGGCAACGTTGCTTTCGACCAGCGCGTCGAGCCCGGGTTCGTAGATCGGCATCACGCCATCGTGCAGCCGGTCGATCTTGGACTGGTCCTTGTCGATGCAGACCACGTCATGCCCGAAATCGGCAAAGCAGGCGCCCGACACCAGGCCGACATAGCCCGAACCGACCATTGCGATCTTCATTGCGCAGTCCCCATCTCGCGAATTGTAACCGTGCCGGCGTTCTCGGCGGCCTGTATGTAACGCCGGTTATCGCCTTCCAGCACCAGCGCCGTCAGCTTGCCGGTGCGGTAGGCACCGGTGTCGATGCCGATGCGGTTGGCGCACTCGGCCACCGGGTCGCAGATCGTGTGCCCGTGCACCACGACATGCGAATGCGGGGCGGAGTGGTGCAGGAACCGGTCGCGGATCCACAGCAGGTCATGCCGCGACTGTTCCTCCAGCGGAACCTCGGGAAGGATGCCGGCATGGACGAACAGGTAGTCTCCGGCGATCACGTATTCCTCGAACCCGCGCAGGAAATCGCGGTCCGCTTGCGGGACCGCGTCGCGCATCAGGTGCTGCAACTCGTCGAGCGTGCTCTCGTTGTAGCGCTCGCGGGTGATGCCGTAGCTGAACAGCGTCTCGCGCCCGCCGTGCTTGAGGAAGTGGCGCAGGATGCTGCGTTCCTCGAACGACTGGAGGAACATTTCCTCGTGATTGCCGGCGAGGATGCGCACGCGGCGACGCGCCTGCAACTCGCGCGCCTGGGCGACCACACCCGCGCTGTCGGGCCCGCGATCCACCAGGTCGCCGAGCAGGACGATGGTTGTCTCGGCCGGCGGAGCATGGCGGTCGTCGTCCTCGACCGCGTCAATCAGGGGTTTGAACAGATCGGCCCGGCCGTGAACGTCCCCGATCACATAGATGCGTTCGCCCTCGGGAACGGAGGGGCGCGGCATCTCGGGGCGGGCGCGAAAGATCTTGCGAAGCGGTTCGAACATCGGGTGATTTTTTGGCGTGGAATAGGGGCGCCGATAGGCCAGCCGCGCCTGCACGGCAACCGATGACTCGCCACTGAACCGGCTCTGTGTCCAGTGCACGAACTCAACAGATCCCCCACCGGTTGAGGGCGGCGCGAAATATTCCTTGTGCATCGCAGCATGATGCTGCACGATCATTTCGCGTTCGCAAGAGTCTGCTCGATAAAACGAAGCATCCGGCGAACCGGCAGGTGGGACGAAGCACAACTGCAAACGCAAGGAAGTTTGTCATGCTCACGTCCATCCGCGGCCTCACCGCCGCAGCTATCCTATCATCCGCCATCATCGCCGCGCCGGCCCAGGCGCAGGCGCAGGGCGAAACCGACCCGCCAAGCGCCGTCGAGGTGTCGGGGAACGTCGCGATCGTCAGCGACTACCGCTTCCGCGGCGTTTCGCTGTCGGGCGGCGACCCGGCGATCCAGGGCGGCATCGACGTCACGCACGAGAGCGGGTTCTACATCGGCACCTGGGGCAGTTCGATCGACGATGGCGGCACCGATCTTCTCGGCGATGTCGAGCTCGATCTCTATGGCGGATGGAGCGGGGCGGTTGCCGAGGGGCTGACGCTCGACGTGGGGCTGCTGTACTACATGTATCCGACCGAGGATCTCGGCGCCGACACCGACTATTTCGAGCCTTACGCCTCGCTCACGTTCGCGCTCGGCCCGGCAGAGGCTACCGTCGGCGCGGCTTATGCGTTCGATCAGGACGCGTTGGGGGATAGCGACAACCTCTACGTCTATACCGATCTCGGCGTCGGCATCCCGAACACGCCGATCACCCTGAGCGGCCACCTCGGCTATACCGACGGCGTGCTCGCACCGCCGCTGCTGGCCGGCAGCACGGACGATTCGGGGCTCGACTGGTCGCTGGGCGCGAGCGCCACCGTGCTGGGCGGTCTGAACCTTGGCGTCAGCTATGTCGGCGTCGAGGGCCCGTCGATCGACGGCTATACCGACGATGCCGTGGTCGCGACGCTCGGCATGAGCTTCTGAGCCTCGCCCGGCGGGCCGAAGCCGTCAGTCCAGCGAGAAGTCCACCGTCGTGACGACGCGCACTTTCTTGTGGGGGCTGTCGGACACACCCCAGCCGGCTGCCTCGCCATCGCGCGCTTCGATGGTGAAGTAGCCTTGCGTTGCGCGGCGGATGCTGCCGACGTTTGCGCCGCTGTCTTCGGCAAACTGCTCGGCGGCGGCGCGGGCGTCCTTGGTCGCTTCGGCGATCATTGCCGGTTTGACGGTGTCGAGCTCGGTGAAAGTGTAGGCCATGCCGGAGCCGTCCTCCAGCACGACCCCGCGGCGGACGAGTTCCGCCTGCCGCTTCACGGCGTTCTGCGCGCGCTCGATGTCGTTCGTGCGCAGCGACATGCGCTGGCGGACGGTGTAGCGCCCGATGCCCTGGTTGTCCGTGAAATAGCTGACGTTGACGCCCGTCGGTTCGACCGCGCCCGCAGGAAAACCGAGATCGCGAAAGAAGGCTTCGAGCGAGGCGGTGTCGCGGTCGACACCCGCCTGCGCGGTCGCCAGATCGGTGGCGGTCGAGGAGTACGAGATCGTCCAGGTCGCCAGATCGGCCATGACTTCGCGCTCGGAGAGGCCGCGGACGGTGACTGCGCGGTCCGCCTGCTTTGCGCGGACCAGTCCGTCGCCGAGCAGGAAACCGCCGACGATCAGCCCACCGGCGACGATTGCGGAACTGGCGAGCCACCGCCGCGCCGCGGGCTCGCGCCACATGGGGATGGAGGCGGGCGACGCATCGGAATTGCTCTCGACCATGATTGGCCCTTTCGTTTCGGCACTGGGAGACCCATGTAGGACGTCTATTTCATGCGCGATGAACCGTGCTTTAATGTAGACGAATGGAGCTACCCATGACGAAGTACCTGCACACCATGATCCGCGTCACGGATATCGACGCGACTGTCGACTTCTTCCGCATGATCGGGCTCGAGGAAGTGCGCCGGTTCGACAACGAGAAGGGGCGCTTCACGCTCGTCTTCCTCGCCGCGCCGGGGCAGGAGGGCCTTGCCGAAGTCGAGCTGACCTACAACTGGCCGGCCGAGGATGGCAGCGCGCCGGAAGAGTATACCGGCGGGCGCAACTTCGGGCATCTCGCCTACCGCGTGGAGAACATCTACGAGACCTGCCAACGACTGATGGACGCGGGGGTGACGATCAACCGCCCGCCGCGTGACGGGCACATGGCCTTCGTCCGCTCGCCCGACGGCATTTCCATCGAGCTGCTGCAGGAAGGCCATCTCCCGCCGCAGGAGCCCTGGGCGAGCATGGAGAACACCGGAAGCTGGTAAGGCTCCGGATCAGGCGCTCCGGGCCTGACCAGGTTCATCGCCCGGATGCGCCGTGGTCATGCGCAGGATCGTGAACCCGACGACGGCCGAGCAGAAGGAGCCGAGCAGGATCCCGATCTTGGCCTCGTCGATCAGCAGGCGGTAGCCGGGGAATGCCAGTTCCCCGATGAACAGCGACATCGTGAAGCCGATGCCGCACAGGATCGACACGCCCCAGATCTCCGGCCAGCTCGCGCCATACGGACGCGGTGCGAAGCCGATGAGATTGGCGAGGAAAATCGCCAGGACGATGCCGACCTGCTTGCCGAAGAACAGCCCGGCGGCGATCGCGAGTGGGAGCGGTGCAAACACACCTTCCAGCCCGAGGCCGGACAGGTTCACGCCCGCGTTCGCGAAACCGAAGACAGGCACGATCAGATAGGCGCTCCAGGGCGCGAGACCATGCTCGAGCCGCTCGAGCATGGTGTCGTCGTTCTTCCCGCGCATCGGAATGGTCAGCGCGGCCACCACGCCGGCGATGGTCGCATGAACGCCCGAATTGAGCACGAAGTACCAGAGCACGAGCGCCAGCACCACGAATGGCACCAGGGTCTTCACCCGCATCCGGTTGAGCGTCAGCATGACGGCGACGACCACGAGCGCCGCGATCAGCCAACCCAGCTTTATGCCCGCGGTGTAGGCGATCGCGATGATCAGCACGGCGCCGATGTCGTCGACGATCGCCACCGTCAGCAGGAAGAGCCGCAGCGATCCCGGGACCCGGTTGCCGAGCAGGCCGAGCACGCCCATGGCGAACGCGATGTCGGTAGCGGCCGGGATGGCCCATCCCTGGGCGAGCTGCGGGTCCTCTCCCTGAACGAAGAAGAGATAGACCAGCGCGGGCACGATCATCCCGGCAGCCGCCGCGAGCACGGGCAGGCGCCGCTGCTCGGCACTGCTGAGCTGCCCCTCGATCCATTCGCGCTTCACTTCCAGGCCCACGACGAAGAAGAAGATCGCCATCAGCCCGTCGTTCACCCACAGGTGGAGCGTATCGAGCTTCACAATCGGGGTCAGCGACAGAGTCCCGTGAAACAGCTGATGATACTCGTGCGCCAGCGGGGAATTGGCGAGCAGCATCGCCGCGGCAGCTACCAGGATGAGGAGCACCCCAGCGGATGCGTCGCCGACGAACAGCGAGCGGACGGGAGCGAAGAAAGCGCGGATCGGTCGGGGTGCAATGGCCATCGGACCGCTCCATTTCGGATTTCGTTGCGCGTTGCAAGTCTACCAGGTCTTGGATAGAAATGCGCGCGGGGGGAAATGGATGCTATCCGGGGGGTTGCCGCTGCTCGAGTGGGTGGTGCTCGTCCAGCGCGAGTTGCTTCTTTTCGCAGCGGTGTTTTTTCTGATCGGCGCGCTCGACGAATTCGCGATCGATTTCGCGTGGCTCTGGCTGCGGCTGAGCGGCCGCGCGCGGCCCGCGGTCTACGATCCGGCGCGTCCCGATCGCCCGCCCCTGCGCCAGGCCGCGGTGTTCATTCCTGCCTGGCACGAGGATCGAGTGATCGGCGCGACGGTGCGGCACATGCTGCGGGTCTGGCCCGACCGCACCTTGCGCATCTACGTCGGCTGCTACTGCAACGATCCGGCGACGATCGAGGCGGTCGCAGCCGCCGCCAGCGGAGACGACCGCGTGCGGCTGGTGATCAACGAAGCCGCGGGACCGACGACCAAGGCCGACTGCCTCAACCGCCTCTATGCCGCGCTCGAGGCCGACGAGGCGCGGGGCGGTGCGCGCACGGCCAGCGTCCTGCTGCACGATGCGGAGGACATGGTCGACCCCGCGGCGCTGTCGCTGATCGACGAGTGCCTGCGTGGCGCCGATCTTGTGCAACTGCCGGTTCTGCCATTACCCCAGGCGGAGTCGCGCTGGGTCGGCAGTCATTATTGTGAAGAATTTGCCGAGAGTCATAGCAAGGGGCTCGTGGTCCGCGACGCCTTGGGCGCGGGCATACCGCTCGCGGGCGTCGGGTGCGGCATCGCGCGCGACGCACTGGCCCGCCTTGCGAGCAGCCGGGGCACCCATGCGCCGTTCGCGACCGACAGCCTGACGGAAGACTACGAACTCGGCCTCGGCATAGCGGAGATCGGCGGGCGCACGCGCTTCGTGCGGTGCAGGTCCGCGGACGGACGGCTGATCGCCACGCGCGCCTTCTTCCCTTCGCGGCTCCATCAGGCCGTTCGCCAGAAGACGCGGTGGATCCTGGGGATCGCCTTCCAGGGCTGGGACCGGCTCGGCTGGCACGGGAGGCCGGTCGAAGTCTGGATGCGGCTGCGCGACCGGCGCGGTCCGTTCGCGGCGCTTCTGCTGGGCGTCGCGCTTGCCGTGCTGTTTCTCGGCGGGATCGGCTCGGCAGCGAGCTTCGCCGGCTGGACCGCGGCGCCCGAACTCTCGCCGGTGCTAGAGGCGATCCTCATCGCCAATATCGCCGCGCTGCTGTGGCGCTGCGCCTTCCGCTTCAGCTTCACCGCACGCGAGCACGGTTTCGGCGAGGGCGTACGCGCCGTCCTGCGTCTACCGGTCGCCAACTTCATCGCCATGCTGGCGGGGCGGCGCGCCTTGTCCGCCTATGTCCGAAGCCTGCGCGGCACGCGCCCGCAATGGGACAAGACCGAGCACGACGCGCATCCCGCGCTGCTGCCCCGCCGGATCACGTCGTGAGCGCCAAGGCCGACCGGCGCCGGGGCGAGCCCTTGCTGATGCTGGCCGTCCTGCTGACCGCCTGGGTCGGAGCGCGCGCGATGATGTGGGAATCGCCGTCGCGCCCGCTGGAGGCGATGCTTGATCGCGTGACCCGGCCGGTTCTGGCGCGCGGGGCCGCGCCCGCAGCGGCTTTTCCCGTCGAGATGCCGGTGGCCGCTCGGGCCGGAGCGCGACCGGAACTCGGCCCGTTGGCGACTGGTCCGCAGCCGCTGGCCCCGCGGCAAATCGCCCTGCTCGAGCCGCTGCCGATCTGGCATGTTCCCGCGGCCATCGACCCGCCGCCAGCCGCGAGCAGCGAGGTCATGGCCAGCCATCAGTTCCTGTGGCTCGCCGCGACCGCGCAGCTTCCCGTTCCGCCCGATGTGGCAGCGCTCCTGCGGGCAAGAGCGGCACCGCCGGCAGAACCCGCGCGGCCACCTTTCGCGGCGCAGAGGCCGGACCGATGGTCGTTCGACGCCTGGCTGCTGCTGCGGCCCGGCGGCACCGGAGAGCCAGTCCCGGGCGGCAGGTTGGCGAGCTACGGCGCCAGCCAGGCGGGGGCGGTAATCCGCTACCGTCTCGCGCCCGGAATCCCGCACCGGCCCACCGCCTACGCACGCGCGACACAGGCGCTCGCCGCCGGCAAGGAGTCGGAGCTCGCGGCCGGGATAGCGGCGCGGCCCCTCCCGGCGCTTCCGGTCTCGGTCTATTCCGAAGTGCGCGTGACGCGGCACGGCAGCGGCGAGGCCGAACTTCGGCCTGCGGCGTTCGCCGTCACCGAATTCCCGCCCGTGCCATTGCCACTCGGGCTTCGCGGGGAGGCCTACGCCCAGGCGGGCTATGTCGGCGGCAAGTTCGCCACCGCCTTCGCCGACGGGCAGGCGCGGGTCGACGGTGAAGTCGCCCGATTCGACCTTGCGGAAGTGCGGGCGGGCGCCGGCGTCTGGGCCGGGGCGCAGAAGGGCGCCGCGCGGCTCGACGTCGGCCCCACGGCGTCGCTCGACCTCGCGCCTGCCCGG
>JAPSJS010000095.1 GCA_031178065.1 Altererythrobacter sp. | reverse complement strand
TTCGTACGGGTCGCGGGAATGGCGTCGGCCCCAGGCCCATCCGGCCGGGATCTCGCGCAGGCCTGATCTTCGTCATCGCCGTCAGGCGCACCAGACCAGCAGTGGCCATCATGGCTACGTGTCGTCCGGTGCTGTTGCGATGGAGCATGCGGCGCGGATCGACCCTCGGCTCCGAAAAGCCGTCTTCGTCGGAGTGCTGCCACGGCCGGACCATGTCTCGGCGGCAGACCAAGGACCCGGCGCGGCGACCTCTCGGAAGGCGCGGAATGGCCACATGCAGCGGTGTCGCCCTGCCGTTAGGAGACGAAGCCCGTGAGCATGCCGCGAGCCGGTTTGCCGATGCGAAAAGGCCGCCATTTTCTCCGTTGTCTGACCGTGCCACGACCGCTCCAAACGGCCTCTTCAATGGCCTGGATCTGGCCGAAGGCCGGCTGCGCCTCGATCGCCTATGACGCAACAGCCGCGTCAAACTTTCTTCCCCTGCCGGCTGCGCCGCCATTCCTCGCGAGACAAGAAAGCCCTCCTTGGCTGTCAGGCCCCTTCGGGGTGCGCCGTCGATCGCCTCCGGCCTGCCGATCGCCATCGAGGCCGCAATGGTGCGGGCTCGAAAACGGAAAACGGAGACTTACAATGGCGACCATCGGCACCTTCAAGAAGACCGGCTCGAACGAGTTCACCGGCGAAATCGTCACCCTCAGCGTCCAGGCCAAGGGCGTGCGCATCGTTCCCGACCAGCGCGCCACCGGCGAGAACGCCCCCAGCCACCGAGTTCTGGTCGGCCGCGCCGAGATCGGCGCCGCCTGGTCCAAGCGCTCCAACGAGGGCCGCGACTATCTGGGTCTCAAGCTGGACGATCCGAGCTTCAACGCCCCGATCTACGCCAACCTCTTCGACGACGAGGACGGCGACACCTTCTCGCTCATCTGGTCCCGTCCCAACGGGCGGCGCGGCGATTAAAGTCCCCGCGCAAGGCCCCGGCCGGAAGGTCGGGGCCTTCTCTTATTCAAGGCGACCGAATCAGATCGGCTTTTTCTCCCTCCATCGAGGCTCCAACACAGCATTTCGCCTCGCCAAGGCGGCAAAAGGCGACTATTATAGTCGTTTTCGTGGCGTGCGGAGTCTGGACTGTAGGAGGTGGTCATGCATGATCACCGCCCGACAATCACGGGCCGCCCGCGCGTTGCTTGGTTGGAATCAGGAGACGCTCGCTGACAAGGCCCTAGTATCGCTGACCGCTTTGAAGCGCGTCGAGTCCGAAAACGGCCTCGGCGTGCATGAGTCCACGCATGACCGGGTCCGCCGAGCACTTGAGGAGGCGGGAATTGTCTTCCTCAACTCCGATCAAGGCGAAGGGGTGATGATTGTCCGGCAAGATCGTCCACGAGCCGAGCGGCGCGTTTAAACTAGGAATTCCGCCGTTTGCCGCCGTCTCTCCGCTGCCGCCGTCGTGCAATCTCCATCCGCTTCGGATATGACCCGACCGGGGAATGTTAACGATGAGCGCTAAACTGGACTTTCTGGATCAACCGCCGACCGATGCTCGGCTGACCGACTACGACCGCATGCATCTCTCAACCTATCTCCGCCTCCTTGACGCGGAGAGCGAGGGCGCCTGCTGGAGAGAAGTGACGCAGGTAATCTTCGGCATCGACCCGAAGAACGACAGCGCTCGCGCTGAACTCGTATACCGAAGCCATCTAGCCCGGGCGCATTGGATGACCAATAACGGTTTCCGCGACCTCGTCCGCGCCAGTTATCATTAACCTTCTTTGCTCAGTGATGATGCGATTCTTGCATCACCCGTGTTTGCCTTCGGGCTTCCCAACTGGCCACTCAACCGAGAATCGTTCCCGCTTGCAGTCCTCGCACTGAGCGGGACATGGGAGGCCAAGGATGCCCGAGCATGGCAAGTGGCGGATCTCAACCGCCTACGACTACGTAAATGATCTCGACGCCCCGGACTTCGCCTGGGAATTCTTGAGGCGCAATCCTGAGTACCAACAAGACTACAAGCGACTGAGGGACCGCGGCCCCGACGACGAGAAGGCGGAGATCGCGTTGTCCAACAAATGGGGGTTATCCTTTCGCGGTCGACCCCGACCTTCCGGCGACGGTTGCAAAACCCGCCTGGACCCCGGCGACCGATCCGTGGACGCTGATCCTGCAGGCGCTCCCGATGTGGATTGCGGCCGAGCCGGGCCCTGACGGGCCCGAGCCCGAGCCAAGGAGCCTCGCGGATACCCGCATTGAGATCGGCGACGAAACAATTCGCGCACGCCTTGTCGGCATTGCCGATACGACTTCGCCCCACACCGCACTCATCCTCCTCGATGAAGCTACCCCCGACAGACTGGAGGCGCTGGCCCGGTATTGGCGGTTCCGGCACGCCCCACCGGCGCCTCCCGATCCGCGCGTCACGACACAACGCCGGCAACGCCTCCGCCAGATGTTGCGTGCCGTGGACGCGCGCTTCGAGCAGCAGACGTATCGCTCCATCGCCGTGGCGCTCTTCCCCACGCACCAGATCGAGGCCGCATCCTGGGCCGGCGACGCCGTGCGCGAAACGACGATCCGTCTCGCGCGCGACGGTATGAAGCTCGTCTGCGGCGGCTATCGCAATCTCTTGAAGCGACCGCGCAAGCCCTAGCAGTGCCGCGCCGCCGGGGTGTCGATTTTCCCCGCCAATCTTCGACATCGTGGATCGCGCCCGAGCGAACGACCGTGCGCTGGAACCGCCGCCGACATCCGGCAGCCACCGAGCACAGCACGGAGCCTCCATCATGGCTGAAAGCGCGACCGTCCACGTCCCCCCACGCTATTTGCGCACCCCTGAAGCAGCGCGCTTCCTTGGTCTGTCCGGCCGCACCCTCGAAAAACATCGCACCTACGGCACGGGCCCGGCCTTTAAGAAGCTCGGAGGCCGCGTCGTATACGCGATTGCCGACCTGCAGGCCTGGGCTAATCGCGGCACCAAGAACTCGACCGCCGACAGCGACGCCATCCTGCCGGCGAAGCGCCAAGAAACGACCGGCGCGGCAGGCAACCCCGCGCCCCAGCGCTGAGCAACCAGCGATGTCGGCGCGCCATCACAGCAGCGAACGCGAGCAGCTTGATCTCTTCCGGGCGCTGCCCGGCGATCTCGCGCCGCGCGACGCGCAGGACCTGATGGCGTACCCGTTCTTTGCGCTCGGCAAGTCGAAGCGACTGGCGCCGATCAACTTCAGGGCCGGGTCGGTCGTCATCCGCGTGGAGGCCGTTCCCGAGCACGGCATGGCCACTATCTGGGACGCCGACGTGCTGATCTGGGCGGCCTCCCAGATCGTCGAGGCGCGTGACGCCGGCCTGCGGCCATCGCGTCTCATGGCGACCACACCCTACGAGATTCTGCAGTTCATCGGCCGAGGCGTCAGCCTGCGCGACTACGACCGATTGAAGGCCGCGCTCGACCGTCTCCAGTCGACGACCGTGGCGACGTCGATCCGTCAGCCGACTGAGCGGCGCCTGCACCGCTTCTCCTGGATCAACGAATGGAAAGAGCGCGCCGACGCCAGAGGCCGGCCGCTCGGCCTCGAGCTGATCGTGCCGGACTGGTTCTACGCCGCCGTCCTCGACGACGCGCTCGTGCTGACGATCGACCGCGATTATTTCGGGCTGACGGGCGGACTTGAGCGCTGGCTCTACCGCCTGGTGCGCAAGCACGGCGGCAAACAGGAGTTCGGCTGGAGCTTCGATTTTCCGCATCTCCACGCCAAATCGGGCTCGCTCTCACCACTCAAGCATTTCGCCTACGACCTGCGCGACATCGTCCGCCGCCAACCACTGCCCGGCTATTGCCTGACCATCGCGCAGTGCCCCGGCGGCCCCGAAATCCTCTCCTTCAAACCCATCGATCCGAACGCGCTCGGCATCCCTCGCCAGCGCCGCCGCTCGACCAAGCGCCCTGGGGATAAGCTGTGAATAGTCTCGTGCTATCAGGGACCGGAACCATCGTGCCATCGAGGACCAGATCCTCGTGCTATCGGGGACCGGAATCGGCGATTCCTCGCGCTGAATCAGCAGCTTGCGAGCCCCGTAACTTATCTAACCTAGATTCCTACGGAATCTTTCTAACGGACCCGGCTTTTTCGCGCCGTGTGGACGAGTCCCCGATCGCCGGGAGACCGTCATGATCGTCGCGCTCCTCAATCAGAAGGGCGGCGTCGGCAAGACGACGCTGGCGCTGCATCTCGCCGGCGAATGGGCGCGGGCTGGCAAGCGCGTCACGCTGATCGACGCCGACCCGCAGGGCTCGGCGCTCGACTGGTCTCAACAGCGCAGCCGGGAGGGGCTGAAGCGGCTGTTCGGGGTCGTCGGCCTGGCGCGCGACACGCTGCATCGCGAGGCGCCCGAGCTGGCGCGTGACGCCGACCACGTCGTCATCGACGGGCCGCCGCGCGTCGCCGGGCTGATGCGCTCGGCGCTGCTCGCCGCAGACCTGGTGCTGATCCCGGTGCAGCCGTCGCCGCTCGACGGCTGGGCGTCGGCCGAGATGCTGGCGCTGCTTGGCGAAGCGCGCATCTACCGCCCGCAGCTGGCC
>JAPSJS010000010.1 GCA_031178065.1 Altererythrobacter sp. | reverse complement strand
AGAGGAACAGACGTGGTGGAAGCGGCAGAGGGCCGAGCACAGAAGGGTATTCTCGGCTGGATCGAACGGAGCGGCAACAAGCTGCCCGATCCGGTATTCCTGTTCTTCTGGCTGATCGCGGTGGTGATCGCGATTTCGCTGCTGGGCAGCCTGCTCGGCTGGTCGGTGGTCCATCCGACCGAGATCGACGAGGCGACAGGCCAGGCACGCGTGATCGCCGCGACCAGCCTGCTCTCGGCCGAGAACATCCAGCGGTTGTGGGTCGAGATGCCCGCGACCTTCACCCATTTCCACCCGCTCGGCTACGTGCTCGTCGTCATGCTCGGCGCGGGCGTGGCCGAGCGCGCCGGGCTGTTCGGCACCGCGATGCGCGCCGGCGTGCGCAACGCGCCCACGTTCCTGCTCACCCCCATCGTCGCCTTCGTCGGCATGATGGGCAACCTCGCCGCCGATGCGGCCTACGTCGTGCTGATTCCGCTGGCGGGGATCATCTTCCACGCCGCCGGCCGCCACCCGGTGGCGGGTATCGCCGCGGCCTTCGCGGGCGTGTCGGGCGGCTTTTCCGCCAACCTCCTGCCCGGTCAGCTCGATGCGCTGCTGTTCGGCATCACCGAAGCCTCGGTCGAGACGGTGTTCGGCGATTTCACCGCGAACATCGCCGGCAACTGGTACTTCATCGCCGCGATGACCGTGCTGTTCCTGCCGGTGATCTGGTACGTCACCGACCGGCTGATCGAACCCCGGCTCGGCGCGTGGAACCCGGGAATGGCCGGGCGCGAGGATTCCGGCGAACAGGGCGACCGCCCGCTGACCGGCGAGGAACGCAAGGGCCTGCGCCGCGCGGGCCTTGCCGTGCTCGCGGTCGTCGCGCTGTGGCTCGCGTTCACCTTCGGCCCGGGCACGCCGCTGATCGACGAGACCGCAACGCCGGAAGCGCGGCTGACGCCGTTCTACCAGAGCCTCGTCGCGGGCTTCTTCCTGCTCTTCCTGCTCGCCGGCTGGGCTTACGGCGCGGCGGCGGGCACGATCGACGACCACCGCGCCCTGGTGAAGATGATGTCAGGCTCGATGGGCGACATGGCGTACTATCTCGTGCTCGCCTTCGCCGCAGCGCACTTCGTGGCCATGTTCGCGTGGTCCAACCTCGGGCTGATCCTGGCGGTCAACGGCGCGGACTTCCTCGGCAATTTAGGGCTTCCCGCGTGGGCTCTGCTCGGAGCGATCGTCGTGGTTTCGGCGCTGCTCAACATCTTCATTGGTTCGGCAAGCGCCAAGTGGGCGCTGCTCGCGCCGGTGCTGGTGCCGATGCTGATGCTGCTCGGGATCACCCCCGAAATGGCGACCGCCGCCTATCGCGTGGGTGACGGCGCGACCAACATCATCACCCCGCTGATGGTCTACTTCCCGCTGATCCTTATCTTCTGCCAGCGCTGGCAGAAGGACTTCGGCCTCGGCAGCCTCGCCGCGACCATGCTGCCCTATTCGATCGGGTTGCTGCTTGCGGGGCTGGTGATGACGATCGGCTGGGTCATGCTCGATCTTCCGCTCGGCCCGGGCGCCGGCGTGTTCATGGACCCGCCGACGACGGTCCAGCCGACCGCCCCGGCGATGGCGGAGTAGCCGCCCCCGATCAGTCCTCGCCCAGGTCCCGCGCCACTTTGGGATCGTTCAGCAGCCGCTCGATCCGTTCGGCTTCGTCGAAGCTTTCGTCGGGCTTGAACTGCAGCTTGGGCGCGAACTTGAGGCCGAGCCGCTTGGCGACCTCGCGCTGGAAGAACGCGGTGTTGGTACGCAGCGCCTTGAGCACCGCCGCCTCGTCCTCTCCGAGCAGCGGCTTCACATAAGCCGCCGCGTTCCGGAGGTCCGGCGTCATCCGCACTTCGGTGACGCTGACGGTGGTCGCCGACAGCGTGTCGTCATGCACCTCGCCGCGCGCGAGCAGTTCCGACAGGATGTGCCGCACCCGCTCGCCCACTTTGAGGACGCGAACCGACTGCTGTTCGGGCGTGGATTGATTGCGGGCCATAGCTCCCTCTCCCCTGCGAGGGAGAGGGCCGGAGAGAGGGGGAACCCCTCGCCGTCAGGGCCGCGACGGCCCCCTCTCCCAACCCCCTCCCCCGCAGGGGAGAGGGCCATGTCCTACAACGTCCGTTCGCGCTCCTCGACCTCGAACACTTCGAGGTGGTCACCCGGCTTGATGTCGTTCGTGTCGCTGAGCACCACGCCGCATTCGAGACCGGCGCGGACTTCGTCCACGTCGTCCTTGAAGCGCCGCAGCGAGGCGATCGTGGTGGCCGAGACGATGACGTCCTCGCGAGTAAGGCGCGCATGGAGGCCCTTGCGGATGACGCCTTCGAGCACGAGGAGGCCGGCGGCCTTGTCCTTCTTGCCCGCGGGGAACACCTGCTTGACCTCGGCACGGCCGACGACGTGCTCGATCCGCTCGGGGCCGAGCTCGCCCGCCATCTCCTTCGCGATCTCCTCGGTCAGGTGGTAGATGACGTCGTAGTACATCATCCGCACCTTCTCGCGCTCGACGAGCTGGCGCGCCTTGGCATTCGGGCGCACGTTGAAGCCGAGGATCGGCGCCTTCGAAGCGGCGGCAAGCTGCACGTCGCTTTCGGTGATCGCACCCACGCCTGCGTGAAGCACGCGGACCTTGATGAGATCGTTCGAAAGGTTGTGCAGCGCCGAGTTGATCGCCTCCACACTGCCCTGCACGTCCGCCTTCACCACCACCGGGAATTCGATGACGTTCGACTGGAGATTGCTGAACATCGTGTCGAAGTTGGTCGGTGCCAGCGCGGTGCGCTTCTCGGTCGCCTTCTCCTGGCGGTACTGGGCAACCTCGCGGGCGCGCTGCTCGTTCTCGACCACGGTGAGCTGGTCACCCGCCATCGGCACGCCGCCGAGGCCGAGGACCTCGACCGGCGCCGAGGGGCCGGCCTCCTTCACCTGCTTGCCCTGATCGTCGATCAGCGCGCGCACGCGGCCGCTCTGGGTGCCGACGACGAAGGTGTCGCCGCGCCGGAGCGTGCCGCGCGTGACGAGCACGGTCGCGACCGGGCCGCGGCCCTTGTCGAGCTGCGCCTCGATCACCGTCGCGTCGGCCGCACGGTCGGGGTTGGCCTTGAGTTCCAGCAGCTCCGCCTGAAGCGCGATCTTCTCGAGCAGATCGTCGAGACCGATCTTCTTGAGTGCGGAGATCTCCACGTCCTGCACGTCACCCGACATCTCTTCGACGACGACTTCGTGCTCAAGCAGACGTTCGCGGATCCGCTGCGGATTCGCGTCTTCCTTGTCGACCTTGTTGATCGCGACGATCATCGGCACGCCCGCGGCCTTCGTGTGATTGATGGCCTCGATCGTCTGCGGCATGATCCCGTCATCGGCGGCGACCACCAGAACGACGATGTCGGTCACGTTGGCACCGCGCGCGCGCATTTCGGTGAACGCGGCGTGGCCCGGCGTGTCGAGGAACGTGATCCTGTCGCCGTTCTTGGTCTTCACCTGATAGCTGCCGATGTGCTGGGTGATGCCGCCGGCTTCGCCCTTCACGACATTGGTGCCGCGCAGCGCGTCGAGCAGCGAGGTCTTGCCGTGGTCGACGTGGCCCATGATCGTGACCACCGCCGGGCGCGACTGGAGCGCCTCGTTCGGATCGACGTCCACGGTCGTGTCGATGTCGACGTCGCTCTCGCTGACGCGCTTGATGTTGTGGCCGAATTCCTCGACCAGCAACTCGGCAGTATCCTGGTCGATCGTCTGGTTGACGGTGACCATCATGCCCATGTTGAACAGCGCCTTCACCAGGTCGGCGCCCTTCTCGGCCATGCGGTTGGCGAGTTCCTGGACGGTGATCGCCTCGGGCACGACAACGTCGCGCACCTGCTTCTCACGGGGCCTCGACGGTCCGCCCTGCGTCCGGCGCTCCTTCTCCCGTGCACGCTTGAGCGCGGCGAGCGAGCGCGCACGGCGCCCTTCGTCCTCGTTGAGCGCCTTGGTGACGGTGAGCTTGCCCGAACGGCGCTTGTCGACGCGCTCCGTGGCAGCACCGCCACCGCCGCCGCGCTTCTCGTCCTTCTTCTTCTTTTCCGGCTTCTTCGGCTCGGGGCGCGCGACCGGCGTGAAACGGCGCGGCGCGGGAGCCGTGGCTTCGGAGGACGACGACGCCTGAGGCTCGGCCGGGGCCGGTGTCTCTTCCCCGCCACCTTCAGCGGGCGCGGGCGCAGGCGTGGGCGCAGCAGCTTCCTCGGCAGCGCGCTTCTCCGCTTCCTCTGCGGCCTTGCGATTCTCCTCGGCGCGGCGCTTCTCGTCCTCAGCTGCCTGGCGCGCAGCCGCATCGTCGCGGCGGCGTGCCTCTTCGGTGAAGCGCAGGCGCTCTTCCTCGGCCTCGCGCTGAAGGCGCGCGACGCGTTCCTGCGGGGTCTCGCCCGCAGGCGCCTTCTTCGGCGCGGGCTTCTTCGCGACCGGCTCCGGCGCCGGCGGCGGCGGAGGGGGCGGCGGAGGAGGAGGCGGAGGCGGCGCCGCTTCGCCCGGCTTGACGAGCTTGCGGCGGCGCTTCACCTCGACCGCAACCTTGTTGGTGCGGCCGTGGCTGAAGGTCTGCTTGACCTCGCCCGCGTCCACCGACCTTTTCAGGCCGAGCGGTTTGCGGGGGCGCTGGTTGTCACTATCGCTCATAAAACTCGTCAATCCTTCAAATCAATCAGCTTGTCCCCGGTCGGGACCGGGGATCGCGGCGAACCGGAGGCCGGTTCACCGTCATCGTCGGCAGCCGCAAGGCCCCTGAAATGCAACAGGCGCGCGAGGATCGCTCGGATCCGCTCGGCCGCAGCATCACCGGCCAGCGCCAAGTGGACGACGTTGTCGCGGCCCAATGCCACAGACAGCGCCGCCCGGTCCAGTGGCAAGCGGATGCCCCTTTCGCCGGTCCCTTCCGCCTCGCGCCCTACGCGCCAGGCCTGGTCGAGCTTCTTGGTCCCGTCCTCGCTGGCGTCCGCGGCGTGGAGCAGCAGAGCCACGCGGCCGCTGCGCGCGTGCTCGGCGATCCGATCGGACCCCAAGATAAGCTTTCCGGCGCGCATTTCGAGTCCCAGCCGGTCGAGCAGCACGCGGACCAGCGCATCGTCGACCTTCTGCGGCAGGTCTTCGGGCACGGTCAGCGGCGCGCCCTTGAACGCACGCGCCAGCGCTCCGCGCAGCCGGCCCTTCGCCACCGCTCCTTCGAGCACGGCGCGAGTGACGCCGATCCAGGCACCGCGGCCGGGGGCCCTGGCAAGCGGATCGGGCAGCACCAGGCCGTCGGGCGAGATCGCGAGGCGGATCAACGCATCGCGCGCGCCATGCTCCCCGGAGAGGATGCACCGCCGTTCCGGCACGGACTTTCCCGTGCCGGCGGCGTCAGCGATGTCGGACGTCAGGCGCTCATTGTTCGGAGTCCGCATCGGCGGCCTCCTCGGTGACGGGTTCCTCGGCAGCAGGCACGGGAGTGGGCTCGTCGGACGCCGGAGCGGGCGCCGGTTGCTCGTCCTCGAACCAGTGCGCACGCGCGGCCATGATGATCTCGTTGCCCTGCTCTTCGCTCAGGCCGTATTCGCCGAGCACGCCGCCCTTGTCCTGCTCGCGCGCCGGGGGGCGCCGGGTGGGCGGGCCATCGGTGTTGTTGCGGCGGCGCGGCGCTTCGCGCTTCTTTGCGATCAGCTCGTCGGTGGCAAGGTCGGCGAGATCGTCGAGCGTCTTGATGCCCGCCTTGCCCAGCGTGACGAGCATCTGCTCCGTCAGGTGCGGGATCTCGGCCAGCGCGTCGTCGACGCCGAGTTCGCGGCGTTCGGTGCGCGCAGTTTCCTCGTGCCGCTCGATCGCCTCGAGCGCACGGCTCTGAAGCTCTTCGGCGAGTTCGTCGTCGAAGCCTTCGATCGAGGCGAGCTCGTCGAGCTCCACATAGGCCACTTCGTCGAGCTCGGCGAAGCCTTCGGCCACGAGAAGCTGTGACAGCGTCTCGTCCACGTCGAGTTCTTCCTCGAACATCTTGGAGCGTTCGGCGAATTCCTTCTGCCGCTTCTCGCTCGCCTCTTCCTCGGTCATGATGTCGATCTGGTGACCGGTGAGCTGGCTGGCGAGGCGCACGTTCTGGCCGCGGCGGCCGATCGCGAGACTGAGCTGGTCGTCGGGCACGACGACTTCGATCCGCCCCTCGTCCTCGTCGAGCACGACGCGGCTGACGGTGGCGGGCTGGAGCGCGTTGACCACGAACGTTGCGGTGTCCTCGCTCCACGGGATGATGTCGATCTTCTCGCCCTGCAGTTCCTGCACGACGGCCTGGACGCGGCTGCCCTTCATGCCGACGCAGGCGCCGACGGGGTCGATCGAGCTGTCGCGGCTGATCACCCCGATCTTGGCGCGGCTGCCCGGGTCGCGGGCGGCGGCCTTGATCTCGATGATGCCGTCGTAGATCTCGGGCACTTCCTGCGCGAAGAGCTTCTTCATGAACTCGGGATGGGCGCGGCTGAGGAAGATCTGCTGCCCGCGGTTGTTGCGTTCGACCTTGGTGATCAGCGCGCGCACGCGCTCGCCGACACGGGCGGCCTCGCGCGGGATCTGCTGGTCGCGGCGGATGACGCCCTCGGCCCGGCCGAGGTTGACGATCACGTGGCCGAATTCGACCGACTTGATCACGCCGGTAATGACCTCGTCCGCGCGGTCCTTGAACTCCTCGTACTGGCGCTCGCGCTCGGCATCGCGGACCTTCTGGAAGATCACCTGCTTGGCGCTCTGCGCGTCGATGCGGCCGAGATCGACCGGCGGCAGGGGATCGACGATGAAGTCACCCAGCTTGGCCTCGGCGTCGAGCTTCTTCGCCGCCTCGAGATCGATCTGCTTGAAGTAGTCCTCGACTTCCTCGACCACCTCGACGACGCGCCACAGGCGCAGGTCGCCGGTCAGCGGGTCGAGCTTGGCGCGAATGTCGTTCTCGGCGCCGTAGCGGTTGCGCGCGCTCTTCTGGATTGCTTCTTCCATCGCCTCGATGACGATCGCCTTGTCGATCATCTTCTCGGAGGCGACCGCATTCGCAATCGCGAGCAGCTCGGCCTTATTGGCGGAAATTGCACTGGCCATCAGTCGTTAGCCTTCTCTTCTTCGACAATATCTTCGGCGCCGCTGGCGTCGATCGGTCTGGTGGCGGCGATGAGTTCGTCGGTCAGGACGAGTTTCGCCGAATGAACTGCATCGAGCGGCACCGCGATGGCGCCCGCCTTGCGGTCCTCGATCAGCACTTTGCCGTCTTCGAGACCACCCAGGGCGCCGCGCAGATTGCGCAGTCCGTCGATCTTCTCCGCAAGCGCGATCTTGGCCTCGTGTCCGGCCCAGTTCTCGAAATCCTTCGGCCGGGTGAGCGGCCGGTCGATTCCGGGGGAGCTGACTTCCAGGTGATAGGCGCCTTCGACCAGCACCGTGCCCTGTTCCTCGAGCTCATCGAGCTTTTCCGAGATGCGGCGCGAGAGCGCAGCGCACTGGTCGAGCACGAGCTGCCCGGTCGCCGGGTCCTCGGCCATGACCTGCAGCGCCTGCCCGCCGTCCCCGGCTTCCGAGGCGATCATCTTCACGCGCACGAGATCGAAGCCGAGCGCGTTCGCTTCGGGCTCGATAATCTCGGTCAGGCGCGCCAGATCGGCCATTCGGTCTCCAGGTTTACACGACGGATGCGACAAGCAGGTTTCGTGCCGGCCCCTTTCGGCGCCAGCCCCTCCAGTGTCGCGACAATGTCGGGATTGATGCGCAGATAGACTCGGCCGACCGCATTTGCAACCGCATTCGACTCACCGCTACAGCCGGCACCGCATCCATTTGACACCGGGCCACCAAGGTGACAGCTTCGCGCGATGACGACAGCGCACTTTCGACATCACGGGGGACAACTTCTCGCGGGCATCTAGCCCCGGGTCCGGTGCGCGCACGCCCCGTACCCGGGGCGAGCATTCCGTCTTCTGACGCGCGACGCGCGGATTCCCAAACCTTCCTCGAAAGATTCGATCCATGACCGCCCAGCAGGCCGCAGAACGGCCTCCCATCACCCTCGTCGAAAGCGAAGCCGATGCGCTCGCCGATCTCGCCTTCGGTATCCGCACCCGCCATCCGAACGTCAGCCGCATGCTGCTGGAGGAGATCGACCGGGCCGAGACCCTGCCCGCCGAAGAGGTGCCGGGGAACGTGGTGACCATGGGCTCGACGGTCGAGTTCGTCGTCCAGAAGACCAGCGAACGCCGGACAGTCAAACTCGTCTACCCGAAGGATGCGGATATCGCCGAGGGGCGGCTTTCGATCCTCACCCCCGTCGGCGCCGGCCTGATCGGCCTGCGCGTGGGGCAGTCGATAAGCTGGCCCGACCGCAACGGCGAGGAACGCCTGCTGACGATCGAGAACGTCACGCGGCCCGGCTAGAGCGCCGTCAGCTCTCGCCGTCGCCGCGCTCGGCCAGGCCGTGCTTTCGGATGCAATGCCGTAGCTGATCGTAGGTGAGGCCGAGCGCCCGCGCCGTCTGGCGCTGGTTCCAGCGGTGCTTGCCGAGGGCATGCTCGACGATGCGGCGCTCGTGCGCGTCGACTTCGGCGCGCAAGTCCTCGACCGCATCGAGATCGAGCCCGCCCGGCCGTGCGGGCGCTGCCGGGGCGGCCGCGCCGCCCTGAGCCTTGCGCGTGGGCGGCGAGAACGGCTTCCACGGCGAATCGAACGGGTCGAACTGCACGTGCCCGATCGGCTCGCGCCAGCTGTCCCAGCGATAGACCGCCCGCTCGACCACGTTGCGCAGCTCGCGGACATTGCCCGGCCAGGAATGCTCCTCAAGCTGGCGCGCGACGTGCTCGGCGAAGCCCGGCCAGCCGTCCCAGTGCAGTTCCGCGGCCATGCGGCGGCCAAAGTATTCGGCGAGCACCTCGATATCGCCCTCCCGCACGCGCAACGGCGGCAGGGTGATGACTTCGAAGCTCAGCCGGTCGAGCAGGTCGGCGCGGAACTCGCCGCGCTCGGCCAGCTCGGGCAGGTTCTCGTTGGTCGCGGCGACGATCCGCACGTCGACCCGGATCGGGCGACTCGAACCAATCCGCGTGACCTCGCCATATTCGACCGCGCGCAGCAGCCGCTCCTGCGCCGCCATCGACAGCGTGCCCAGTTCGTCGAGGAATAGCGTCCCTTTGTCGGCTTCCTCGAACCTTCCCGCGCGCACTCTGGTAGCACCGGTGAATGCTCCGGCCTCGTGGCCGAACAGCTCCGCCTCGATCAGCGTTTCGGGCAGCGCGGCGCAGTTCATCGTCACGAGCGGCTCGTCCCAGCGGGTCGAGAGGCGGTGGAGGCGTTCGGCGATCAGTTCCTTGCCGGTCCCCCGCTCGCCGATCACCAGCACCGGCCTGCGCATCGGAGCCGCGCGGCTGGCGCGCTCGACCGCGTCGAGAAACGCGCTCGATTGACCGATGAACTGGTTGTCGCGATCCATGACCCCAATCTATAGTGAAATTCGCCGATTGTTGGCAACAGAAACCAACGCTCGCACGATCGGATGGGACGAAGCAGTTGAATTTTCACGACTTTCTGATTTTGGCACACCTCTTGCGAAACTGTTCCCGTAACCGAGTTCCGGGAGGACCCACACAATGTACGACCGCCGCTTCTTTCAGACCAAGCTGGGACAGGCCGCCCTCGCCAGCGTCACCGCGATGGCCCTGTTCGTGGCGCTGAGCGGCCAGATGCACGCCTCGCCGGCCATGGCCGCGACGGTCGGATGCCAACAGGTCGAACTGGCGTGACCAAGCCGACCGATCTCGACCCGTTTGGGCCGGAGCGCGAGCCCCCCCAGTCCCGCGGCGCCAAGGAGCGCGCCGACCGCGCTTCGGCCCATAGCCGCCTGTCGCGCCTCGATGAGGAAGTCGAGCGCCTGCGCACCAGCCCCACCCCGACGCAGGGGAGGCCGACGCAGGGCCGGTCGCACGCACGCGCAGGCAGCGGCTGGTCGAGCGAGTTCAATTTCAACGGAGTGCCCCTGATGGGAATTTTCAGCCGTACCCGCGACATCATCGCCGCGAACTTCAACGACATGCTCGACAAGGCCGACGACCCGGCCAAGATGATCCGCATGATCATCCTCGAGATGGAGGAGACGCTGGTCGAGGTCCGCGCGAGCGCCGCGCGCACCATCGCCGATCAGAAGGAGATGCATCGCCATACCGTCAAGCTCGACCGGCTTCAGGCGGACTGGGGCGAGAAGGCCCAGCTCGCGCTCAGCAAGGATCGCGAGGATCTCGCCCGCGCCGCGCTGGTCGAGAAGAAGAAGGCGGCCGACATGGCCGAGCAGCTCAAGCAGGAAATCGCGGTGCTCGACGATGCGCTGCGCGCCTACGAGCAGGACATCGCCAAGCTGCAGCAGCGCCTGCGCGAGGCCCGCAGCCGGCAGACCGCGATTGCCGCGCGCCTCGAAAGCGCTGAGAACCGCGTCAAGCTGCGCACGCTGATGAGCACCGAGCGCACCGATGAGGCGCTGGCGCGCTTCGACCAGCTCGAACGCCGCGTCGATTACGCCGAAGGGCGCGCCGACGCGCTCTCGCTGTCCGACGGAAGCGGCCAGCTCTCGCTCGCCGACGAGATCGCCTCGCTCGAGGATTCGGACCGGGTCGACGAGGAACTGGAAGCGATGAAGCGCGCGCTCGGCAAGGGCGACGCCGCAAACAAGGGGGACTGATCCATGGAAGAGGTACTGGCAATCGTCGCGATCTTCATCGCGCTTCCGTGGATCATTCTCCACTACGTCACCAAGTGGAAGACCTCTGCCACGATCACTACCGACGACGAGGCCCTGCTCGAGGAGCTCTACAGCCTCGCCAAGCGGCTCGACGAGCGGATGGACACGGTCGAGCGGCTGGTGGCCTCCGACAATCCGGACTTCAAGCCTGCCCGGCTGATGCACGACCGCGAAATCGATAACGAAAAGTTGCGCGAGCTCGACCGCATGCTCGCCGAGAAGAAGGGAGCCCACCAGTGAACAGCCCGCGCACAACGCTTTATCGCGACAAGCAGAACGCCAAGCTGATGGGCGTCTGCGCCGGGATCGCCGACTACACCGGGGTCAACGCGCTCTGGGTCCGGCTCGGCTTCATCGGGCTGACGTTCGTAGCCGGCGGCGGCACCATACCGTTCTATTTCATCGCGGGCCTGCTGCTGAACAAGAAACCCCCGCACCTCTACGTAGATCGCGAGGAGCAACAGTACTGGCAGCGCGTGCGGCAGAGCCCGAAGCGCACCGCGCGCGAGATCCGCGCCCGGATGCGCGACATCGATCGCCGCCTGGCCGAAGTCGAGACTTACTACGTCTCCAGCAACCCGCGCCTGACCGCCGAGATCGAGCGCCTGCGCTGACAGCACCCGCCAAGGAAGGGGAAACGAAATGGAGCTTGGAATTCTCGTACCGCTGGCGCCCTTCCTGATGGTGCTCGGCATCGTCTGGATCGTGAAGCACAGCAAGCTGGAGGAGAAGCGCATCGCCGCCACCGCCAGCCAGACCGCCGAACAGGCCGCACAGTACTCCAGCCGCGTCGCGGAACTCGAACAGCGGGTCCAGGTGCTCGAACGCATCGTCACCGACCGCGGCTACGACATCGCCACCCAGATCGAGGCCCTGCGCGACAAGCGCGAGGTCGAGGAACGCGACACCGGCGTGCCGCTGCGCATGCCGAACAAGGAGAACGCGTGATGCAAGTGCAAGGCATCGAACTCCTCCCCTACCTGCCCTGGATCATCGGCGGCGCGACCGCGGTGGGTCTGGCGGGCGTGTTCGGGTGGATCCACACCACGCGGCTGCGGATCAAGCACGGCTACCCGCTGGAAGGCATGTGGGGCCAGTCGCTCAAGCCGAGCACCGACGCCCAGGCGGCCGAGCGGATCAGGCTGCTGACGCAGGAGAACGCCGAACTGCGCGCCGAAATGGGGTCGATGAAGGACCGGCTTGCCAATGTGGAGCGGATCGTCACCGACAGCGGCTATCAGCTCACGCATGAGATCAACCGGCTGCATGACATCCGTCCCGCCGACAAGGAAGGCGTCAACTAATGTCCGTCCAACTGATCGCCATTCTCATTTTCGTGGTCGTGATCACGGCCGTGGTGCTCGGCATCGGCAACGACATGCTGCACCGCTGGCTGCGCCATAAAGAGCGGCACATGGAGCTCATGGCAAACAAGACCGCCGAACAGGCAGCGCAATATGCGACCCGGGCGGAGAAGCTGGAGCAGCGCGTCCGCGTGCTCGAGCGGATCGCGACCGACCGCGGCGCCGATCTCGCGATGGAGATCGAAGATCTTCGCGACCAGGCCGACATCGGGGAGAAACTGCAATGAGCTTCTGGACCGCTTTGGTCGTGATCGTCGCCATCTGGGGCTTCGTGCAGATTGTGACTGCGCGGCAGGCACGCCGCAGGCACCGGCATGGCGAGCCGGGGACCGATCTCGCCGCGCCTCAGCCCGATCCCGGCACCCAGCGCGAGTTGGAGGAACTCCGTGAACGGGTAAAGGTGCTGGAACAGATCACTGTCGACGGGCGCGAGGCGAAGGCGATCGCCGACGAGATCGAGCGGCTGCGCGACAGGTAGGCCGGGGCCCAAAGGGAATCGCAGGAAGGAGCAATGCATATGAGCGACCAGATCATCATCGCCGCCGCAGCGCTCGCCGCCATCGGGATCGTCGCGCTGGTCATGCTGCGCGGCTGGCAGGGATGGCTGGCGCTCAAGGAACGCGAGCTCGAACGCGTCGGCCACCCACTGCGGGAGATCGAAGGCGGCGCACCGCTGGGCGCGGCCCGGATCGAAATCGCCGATCTCAAGGAACGCATCCGCAAGCTGGAAGCAATTGCCAGCGGCGTGGATTTGTAAGCCCTTACGCCGGCAAGAATGCGTCATCCCACTGACGCCGGGCTCGCGTGCTCCCCTTTCCCCAACACCCGTCATCCCAGCGAAAGCTGGGATCGCTGTCCGCCAGGTCGCGCATTGCTGCACGCGATCCCAGCTTTCGCTGGGATGACGATACTGATAACCGCCGCGGCTATGCGAACCCTCGACGATATCCGCGAAGAGTATGAATTCCTCGAAGGCGACGAACGCTATCGCCTGTTGATCGAGCTCGGCCGCGACCTCGACCCCATGCCCGAGGCGCTCAAGACCGACGCCACGCTGGTGCGCGGCTGCTCGGCCGCGGTCTGGGTCTACCCGACCGAGCGGGACGGCGAACTGCACTTCCTCGCCGACAGCAACGCCGCAATTACCAAGGGGATCGTCGCGCTGGTGATCGCCGCAGTACAGGACAAGCCGGCCGACGAAGTCGCTGCGATGGACGTGACCGCCGCGCTCGCGCCGTTCGACCTGAAGAACCAGCTTAGTTCCAACCGCACCCAAGGCGTGCCCAACATGATCGCGCTGGTGAAGGATCACGCGGCGCGGATCGCGACCGGCTGACATGCGCCGCCTCTATCTGGCGGGCGGCATCCTCGCGGTCGGGCTCGGCGCGATCGGCGCCTTCCTGCCGATCATGCCGACAGTGCCGTTTCTGCTGCTGGCGGTCTATTGCTTCGCGCGCAGCAATCCCGAATGGGAGCAGCGCATCCTCGACCACCCGCACTGGGGGCCGCAGGTGCGCGACTGGCGCGAGCGGCGCGCGATCTCGCGCCGGGCCAAGACCCTGGCGATCGGCGCGATGACCATCGGCGCGGTGTTCACCTGGTACACGCTCGGCCATCCCTGGTACTGGATCTCGATCGCAATCCTCGTGGTCGCCGGCAGCTGGATCGCCACCCGCAACGAATAGCGCAACGAGGCGAGCCGCACGGATTAAACCGCGGCTGCCATCCGTTGTCCGATCGGAACCTGTTCTGCCGATCGGAGACGATGACTTGCCTTACCTTCGCGCCTGCTTGCTGCCCTTGTCCTTGCTCGCCCTCACCGTGCCGCTCGCCGCACAGCAGCGCGAGGAAGTGAAACCCGAGGCCGCCTCCGAAGGCGACAACACTGCGGTGGAATTCTTCTCCGGCGCAGAATATCAGGAGATCGAGCTGAACGACGGGCGCAAGGTCGAGAAGTTCTCGATACCCGTCGCCGCGCAAGTGACGGCCGGGCGTGTGCGCCTCACGGCCCAGCTTCCCTACATGCGCGTGAAGGCGCCCGGAGACGTTGTGGTGCCGAGCGGCCCGCTCGGTCTCCCCATCCTCGTCGATCCGGCCGGTCCGCCCGAAATCAGCACGCGCGAGGGGATCGGCGACCTGCGGGTCGATGCGGCCTACCAGCTTCCGATCCCCGGCCTGAACGCCTCGCTGAGCGGCGGCGTGAAGCTTCCCACCGCCTCGACCGAGAAGGGCCTCGGCACCGGCAAGACCGATTACCGCGTCGGCGCCGATCTCTCCAAGACGGTCGGGGCCGTGACGCCGTTCGCGGGGGTGAGCTACACCAAAGTCGGCGATCCGGCGGACTACGATCTGGAGAACACGCTCGCCGGCCATGCAGGCGCCGCGGTGCGCCTCGGCAGGTCCGCCTCGGCCCATGTCGGATACAGCTACGAGGAGAACGCCAGCGGCCTTGTCGACGATCAGCAGCGCGTCTTCGGTGGGGTCAACACCGCGCTGGGGAGCGGGCTGTCGCTCGGTGTGTACGGTTCTGCGGGGGTGAACGGCCCGACGGACATCGGCGCGGGCGTCAGTCTGGGCGTGCGGCTGGACTGACGCTCAACCTCCGGCGCTTTGACGCAGCGTTACCAGTCCTGCCTCGCGCTGTTGTCTCAGCTCCGCCTTCAGCTTGGCCGGATCGCGCGCGAAGACGAAGCCGAAGCTCACCCCGCCTTCCTTGCCCACGGTCGCGTGGTGGAGCTTGTGCGCCTGGACCAGCCGCCGGGCATAGCCGCGCTTCGGCACCCACCGAAAA
This sequence comes from Altererythrobacter sp., assembly GCA_031178065.1. Lineage (GTDB taxonomy): Bacteria > Pseudomonadota > Alphaproteobacteria > Sphingomonadales > Sphingomonadaceae > Pelagerythrobacter. The sequence continues at coordinate 55,966 of JAPSJS010000010.1, read as the reverse complement.
TAGCGTTGGTGGACCAGCCCGTCATGCACCAGTGTGTAGATCACGCCGTAGATCAGCACGCCGAGCCCGATCCATGTCCCCGGCCACCACGCACCCGCGCCCATCACCAGCGGGCTGCCGAGCGCGAACATAGCGATGCTCAGCGCCGCGCCGACGATGGCGAAGCGGTCGTTCTTCTCCAGCACCTTGCCGTGCGGCTCGTGATGATCGCGGTGCCAGGCCCAGCCGAACCCGTGCATGACGTACTTGTGGCTCGCCCACGCGATCCCCTCCATCGCGATCACGGTGGTGACGACGATAAGGGTTGGGACGATCAGGGCGGGCACGATCACGCTCATGACGAGCGAGACTATACCTTAGTCGTCCTTGGGAAAGAAGAACCGCGAGACTTCCTCGCCGATCCGCGCCGGGCGCAGGGTCTCGGCATCGATGCAGCACCAGCTCGATTTCACTTCGGCCAGCACTTCCTCCCCGCGGTGGATCACGGTGGAGTAGAACGCCCGCGCGCCCTTGATGCTCTCGAGCACGGTGCGCGCGATCACGTCGTCCTCCAGGAAGGCGGGCTTGCGGTAGGTGATCTCGTGCTTGAGCGCGACCCAGGCCTTGCTCGCCACCTCGTCCGACGGGGCGAGCTTGCGCCAGTGCGCGAGCACCGCGTCCTGCACCCAGCCGAGATAGCGCGCGTTGTTCACGTGCCCCATGAAATCGATATCGGCCGGCTGGACCTTGATCGGAAATGCGAATGACCTTGCTGACATACCTGTAAGCTATCAGAATTCCGTTGCAATTGCATTGCAAATCTCAGGGTAAAACGCCCCGTGCGCCACGCGGATCCTTGAGCGCGATCAAGTTTTCCCATCTTGTCGGACGCCGGCTGCAGGCATAGCCCCGCAGTCATGTCCAACGCCCCTCGCACGCTCTACGAGAAGATCTGGGATGCCCACGTCGTCGAAACCCGCGACGACGGCACCAGCCTGATCTTCATCGATCGCCACCTGGTCCACGAAGTCACCAGCCCGCAGGCCTTCGAAGCGCTGCGCGCCGGCGGCCGCACTGTCCGCCGTCCGGACCTCACGCTCGCCGTGCCCGATCACAACCTGCCGACGACCGCGCGCCTCGACGCGGCCGGCAAGGCGATCCCGATCGCCGACCCGCAGAGCGCCGCCCAGCTCGCTGCGCTTGAGCGCAACGCGCCCGAATTCGGCATCCGCTACATCGGCGCGACCGCGCCCGAGCAGGGTATCGTCCACGTCGTCGGGCCCGAGCAGGGCTTCTCCCTCCCCGGCGCGACGATCGTCTGCGGCGATAGTCACACCGCGGCGCATGGCGGGATCGGCGCACTCGCCTTCGGCATCGGCACCAGCGAGGTCGAGCACGTGCTCGCCACGCAGACCCTGCTGCTCAAGCGATCGAAGGCGATGGAAGTCCGCGTCGAAGGCGATCTCGGCCCCGGCATCACCCCCAAAGACCTGATCCTGCACGTGATCGGCGTGATCGGCACCGCCGGCGGCACCGGCCACGTGATCGAATACCGCGGCCGCGTGTTCGAGCAGATGAGCGTCGAAGGCCGCCTCACCGTCTGCAACATGAGCATCGAGGGCGGCGCCCGCGCCGGCCTGATCGCGCCGGACGAGACGACCTTCGCCTACCTGAAGGGCCGTCCCTACGCCCCCAAGGGCGAGGAGTGGGACCGGGCCGTCGCCTGGTGGCGCACGCTGCACACCGACGAGGGCGCCGTGTTCGACAAGTCGGTGGTGATCGACGCCCGCGACGTCGCGCCGACCGTCACCTGGGGCACCAGCCCGGAGGACGTCGCCCCGATCGGCGGCACCATCCCTGCCCCCGAGAGCTTCGCCGACCCCTCCAAACAGGAGGCCGCGCGCAAGAGCCTCGCCTACATGGGCCTCGAACCCGGGCAGCGTCTCGCCGATGTGGCGATCGAGAACGTCTTCATCGGCAGCTGCACCAACAGCCGGATCGAGGACCTGCGCGCCGCCGCCGCGGTCCTGCGCGGGCGGCACAAGGCCGACGGCGTCCGGTGGGCGATCGTCGTCCCGGGATCGGGGCTGGTGAAGCACCAGGCCGAGGCCGAGGGACTGGACAAGGTCTTCACCGACGCCGGCTTCGAATGGCGCGAGCCGGGCTGCTCGGCCTGCCTCGCGATGAACCCCGACAAAGTCCCCGCGGGCGAGCGCTGCGCCTCCACCAGCAACCGCAACTTCGTCGGCCGACAGGGCCCCGGCGCCCGCACTCACCTGATGAGCCCGGCCATGGCGGCGGCGGCCGCGGTGACCGGCCGGCTCACGGACGTGCGCGAGCTGACGTGATCGGGCACTGCCTCTGCCGCCGCGTGCGGATCGAGGTCCCCGGCACGCCGGATCAGATCGGCATCTGCAATTGCCGCCTGTGCCGCAGTTCGGGCGCGGCCTGGGGCTATTTCGATCCGGCCGAGGTAAAGGTCGATGGCGAGGTTTCGGACTATTCGCGGGAAGACCTCGACGACCCCTGGCTCGTGCTCCATTTCTGCCCGCGCTGCGGCGCGACCACGCATTATACCGCCAGCGGCGCGCATCCGCTGGACCGCATCGGCGTCAATACCCGGCTGTTCGTGCAGGACGAGCTGGACGGGGTCGAGGTCAGCTATCAGGACGGCCGCTGCGTATTCGACGAGGACGACGAATTCATCGAGACCGGCACCGGCCACATCGGCGACGGCAAGGCCTTCTGAACGCTTGACCCCTGCGCCCCCCACGCCGCACAACCGCGGGCGGGGAGGACAAGACGATGAAACGACTTCTGGCAATCGCACTCGCCTGCGCGCCTGTGGCGGCCACCGCGGCCGAGCAGGCGCCCGACGTAAGCCTCACCCGGCTCGACTGCGGGCGCGCGACCGAGCCGTGGCCGCTCAACGCATTCGACGACACCGGCGGCGCGGCCGATCTGAAGAAGGCGATCGTCGGATCGTGCTATCTCATCCGGCACGGCGAGCGGCTGATGATCTGGGACACGGGCATCGACCCGGCCACCAGCGGCGACCCAGACGGCGGCTTTCTGCTCGACCGGACTCTCGTCGAACAACTGGCGCAGCTCGGCGTGGCTCCGGCGGACGTCGAGTTCGTCGGCGTGAGCCACTACCACTACGACCATACCGGCCAAGCCAAGGCCTTTCCGCAGGCGACCCTGCTGATCGGCGAGGAGGACTGGCAGGCGATCACGCACGATCCGCCGCTCGGCAATGCCAACCCGGCGGACTTTCCCGCCTGGGTCTCGGGCCAGGCGAAGGTCGAGGCATTTGCCGGCGACAAGGACGTGTTCGGCGACGGCAGCGTGCGCATCCTAGCCATGCCCGGCCACACGCCCGGGCACCATTCGCTGCTCGTCCGCCTACCCGAGACCGGGCCGGTCCTCCTTACCGGTGACCTCGCGCACTTCGCCGAGAACTACGAACGCGAAGGGGTGCCAACGTTCAACACCGACCGCGCCGACACCCTCGCCTCGTTCGACCGGTTCAAGAAGATGGCGAAGAACCTCGGCGCGAAAGTAATCATCCAGCACGAACCGGCCGATGTCGCCAAACTGCCCGCCTTCCCGGAGGCTGCCCGCTGACCGTGCGCAAGTCCGCCTTCGCCGCGGTCGCCGCGCCCGATGCGCGGGTGCTGATCCTCGGCAGCCTGCCGGGCGAAGCCTCGCTCGCCGCCCGGCGATACTACGCGCATCCGCAGAACCGGTTCTGGCATCTCGTCGGCCGCGCGATCGGCACGGATCTGGCGGCACTGGATTATGATGATCGGCTGGCCACGCTGAAGGCGCACCGGATTGCCCTGTGGGATACGGTGGCGTCCGCCAAACGCATCGGCAGCGGCGACGCGGCGATCCGCGAGGCGGAGCACGCGCCGCTGGCCGAACTCCTCGCCACGCTGCCGGCCCTGCGCGCCGTCGCCTTCAATGGCCGCAAGAGCGCCGCGATCGGGCGGCCGCAACTCGCCGGCAGCGATCTGGCGCTGATCGACCTGCCTTCCTCCTCCCCCGCCTACGCCGCCATGCCGCTGGCCGAGAAAGAGCGCCTTTGGGCGCGTCTAGCCGATTTCCTCGCCTGACCCCTTGCCAAGAATCCGCGGGCCTCGCATGAAAGCCCGATGACCAAGAAACTCCCCAGTTCGCTCGGCGGAAAGGCCGCTCTCGCGGGCGCCGCGATCGGATCTGCGGCCATTGCCGCCGCCATGCTCTACGCCTCCAAGCGCAAGCCGAAGAACGCGCCCACCCAGCCCGGCCCGATCCCGTCCGGCGAAAAGCCGGAGACCGATTGATGGAGCCGGTCTCGACCATCGAGGGGCGCGCGATTCCGTTCGGCGCCAAGAACGTCGACACCGACGTGATCATCCCGGCGCACTGGCTCAAGACGGTAACCCGCGACGGTCTGGGGCGCGGCGCGTTCGAGACGGTGCGGGCACAGCCCGGCAACGTGTTCGACGATCCCGAGTTCGCGGGTGCCCCGATCCTGATCGCCGGCGACAACTTCGGCTGCGGGTCGAGCCGCGAGCATGCCGCCTGGGCGATCCTGGACCTCGGCATTCGCGCGGTGATCGCGCCCAGCTTCTCCGACATTTTCAGCGGCAATGCGTTCAAGAACGGCATCCTGACCGTGGCCCTGCCGCAGGATCAGGTCGACCGCCTGCTCGAAGTCGCGCGCGAGCACCCGGTCTCGATCGATCTCGAGAACCAGACCGTCACCACGCCCTTCCAGGATCGCTTCACGTTCGAAATCGATCCGTTCCGTAAGCACTGCCTGCTGGAAGGGCTCGACGAAGTCGGGCTCACGCTTACCCGTGACACGGCAATCGCAGATTACGAGAAGCGCCAGGCGCAGGAACTGCCCTGGCTGGCAAAACCTATGGAGAGAGCTGCATGAAAGCACTGCGCACCCACGCCGTCGGCGGACCCGACACCCTCACGCTGGATGAAGTGGAGGTGCCGCAGCCGGCCAAGGGGCAGGTGCTGGTCGACGTGAAGGCCTGCGCGATCAACTTTCCCGACACGCTGATGATCCGCGACCTCTACCAGTTCAAGCCGGAGCGGCCCTACGCGCCCGGCGGCGAGATCGCGGGCGTGATCGAGGCGGTCGGTGAAGGCGTCGAAGGCTGGCAGGTCGGCGACCGCGTGCTCGCGGGGATCGGCAACGGCGGACTGGCGGAGAAAGTCTGCGTGCCGGCCGCGCGCATGTTCGCAGTGCCCGAAGGGGTGCCGTTCGAAAAAGCCGCCTCGCTGATGATGACTTACGGCACGACGATCCACGGCCTCAAGGATCGCGGCCACATCAAGGAAGGCGACGTGCTGCTCGTGCTCGGCGCGGCGGGGGGCGTCGGTCTCTCTGCGGTCGAGCTCGGCAAGGCCTACGGCGCGCGGGTGATTGCCGCCGTCTCCAGCGAGGAGAAGGGCGAAGTCGCCCGCCGGGCCGGGGCGGACGAGGTGGTCATCTATCCCAAGGGCGAGATGGACAAGGCGGCCAGCAAGGATCTCGCCAGCGCGTTCAAGGCTGCCTGCGGGCCGGAAGGCGCGAACATCGTCTACGACGTCGTCGGCGGTCAGTATTCGGAGCCGGCGCTGCGCGCGATCGCGTGGGAGGGGCGCTTCCTGGTGGTCGGCTTCCCGGCGGGCATCGCGAAGATGCCGCTCAACCTCACGCTGCTGAAGTCGTGCGACATCTGCGGCGTGTTCTGGGGCGCTTTCACCGCGCGCGAGCCCGAGCGGTTCCGCGCTCAGGTGGACGAGCTGTTCGACCTGCTGAAGACCGGCCGGATCGACCCGCTGATCTCCGAGACGTTCCCGCTCGAACGCGGCGGGGAGGCGATCGCCAAGCTGGAGAACCGGCAGGCGGTCGGCAAGCTCGTGGTGACGATGGACTGACGGCCGGGACCGGCCCGGTCACTGCGCGCTTGCCCGGGCGGCGGCGTCGGCCTATTTCGGCGACCAAACCAACCCGAGAGGACTCCATGACCGATTTCAAGGATCGCGAGCGCGCGGAAGAAGCCAAGTTTGCGATGGACGGGGAAACCGCGTTTCGCGTTGCGGCGCGGCGCAACCGTCTGCTGGGCGAATGGGCCGCCGGCCTGATGGGCCTCACCGCCGAGGAAGCCGATGCCTACAAGAAGGCCGTCGTCCAGGCCGACTTCGAGGAAGCGGGCGACGAGGACGTGATCCGCAAGCTGCTCGGCGATCTCACCGCCGCCGAATGCGACGTCAGCGAAGCCGACATCCGTGCCAAGCTCGATGAGAAGGCCATCGAGGCCCGCCGCCAGTTGATGAGCGAAAGCTGATCGGCGCACCGAGGAACCTGCCATGCCGATGAGCGCTGCCGAAATCGAAGGGATGATCAAGTCCGCCCTGCCCGATGCCGAAGTCGAGATCCGCGATCTTGCGGGCGACGGCGACCACTATGCGGCGCACGTCGTCTCCCCCGCCTTCACCGGAAAGAGCCGGGTGCAGCAGCACAAGATGGTCTACGAGGCGCTCGGCGGGAAGATGGGCGGCGTGCTTCACGCCTTGCAACTCACCACGCAAGCGCCCACCTGACTCCCACGACTTGAAATACCTGAGTGGAAGTTTTTCCCATGTCCGATACCAATGAACGCATTTCCGGCATCGTCGGCGAGAACGATGTGGTCCTCTTCATGAAGGGCACGCCGCTGTTCCCGCAGTGCGGCTTCTCCAGCCGTGCGGTGGCAATCCTCGAGCACTGCGGCGTCTCTTACGAGAGCGTGGACGTGCTGCAGGACATGGAGGTCCGGCAGGGGATCAAGGCTTTCTCCGACTGGCCGACCATTCCGCAGCTCTATGTGAAGGGCGAATTCGTCGGCGGCAGCGACATCATGATGGAGATGTTCGAAGCCGGCGAACTTCAGGAACTTCTCACCGAAAAGCAGGTCGCCAAGGCCTGACGTTCCGCCTGGCGGATGCAGAAAGGGCCCGTCCGATTTCTCGGGCGGGCCCTTTCGCTTGCGGGGAGACGGCGCCGGGAGACTGGGGGGTGGCGCCGCCTCGTTCGAAGACCACTGTGGGTGCGGCCTGCGATGCATCCCCCGTGCCAGTTCGGCAGAATGGCGCGGAACGGCGGGCGACGAAGGTGAAGCCGCATTAACCCTGCGCCCCGGGTGTCAGAAATCCCGACACCCTCTTGGCATCCCGCCCGCGCGGCTCCACAGTCCCTCCGATGAGCGACACCCCCGCAGACGGCATCCCCGCCGCCACCCTCGTGATCTTCCGCCGCGGCCCCGGGGGCGGTCCCCCCGAACTCCTAATGGTCACACGCGCAAACTTCATGAAGTTCGCCGCCGGCGCCGCCGTCTTCCCCGGCGGCCGGGTCGATCAGGCGGATCGGGATCTCGCGGCAGGCCTGAGCGGAATCGGGAATGCGGACGAAGCCGCCCACCGCATCGCCGCGATCCGCGAGACGCTGGAGGAAACCGGACTCGCGATCGGGCTGGTCGGCGACATCGACGCGGAGCGCGCGGCCGAGGCGCGCCGGATCCTCCACGAGAGGGACGCTCTCGCACCCGTGCTCGAGATGATGGACTGGTCGCTCGATCTCGAGGCGATCGTGCCCTTCGCCCGCTGGTTCCCCAAGAACGAGCGCCTGCCGCGGGTGTTCGACACGCGCTTCTATCTCGCCGACCTCGGCACCGGCGCCGTCGACATCGCGGTCGACGCGACGGAGAACACGCGCCTGTTCTGGGTCACCGCACGCGACGCGCTCGCCGCCGCCGACCGCGGAGAAATCAGCGTGATCTTCCCCACCCGCCGCAACCTTGAACGCCTAGCACAGTTCGACGATTTCGACGCCGCCCTCAGCGACTGCGCCGCCTACCCCCCACGCATGATCACCCCCTTCTTCGAGGAGCACGACGGCGAAGGCTGGATCTGCATTCCCGACGATGCCGGCTACCCCGTCACTCGCGAGCGCCTGCAGGGTCTCAGCCGCGGCTAGCGATTGCGCCGGACAGCGTCGTCACACATTCCGCTCCTGGCGGCCGCGAGGCTTGTGCTTTGCGCCCGGTCGCCCTTTGGGAGCGCTCGGCCCTGGCTTCCGGCCACCCTTGTGCGAAAACTTGTTCGGCTTGGCGCTACGGTTGACGTGGGCAGCCTGGCGCGGGCCTTCCGATGGTTCGATCCGCACGCCTTCGTCGTCGCTCTCGTCCCGTGCCGTGCGTTCGAGCGCGGCACCGAACTTCTCGGCAATGGCACGCGGTATCTGGAAGTGGGTCTCGTTGGCGCCGATGCGGATCGCCCCGACCTCGTTGCGGGTGATGTGACCGCGGCGGCATAGCAGCGGCAGTATCCAGCGCGGGTCGGCATTCTGCCGGCGCCCGATATCCATACGGAACCAGACAGTATCGTCGAACCCCGGACGGTGCCGGTCCTGCTGCGCGGCACGCTGCGCCTCGGGCGTGTTCTCCAGCATTTCTTCCGGCTGCGGCATCGCCGCGCGATGCGCGCGCACCAGCGCGGCGGCGATATCCTCCGGCGAGCGCTCGGCCAGCAGACGCTGGGCGAGAGCGCGGTCCTCGTCGTCGAATTCGGCCGGCTGCAGGAGCGCCGCGAGCAGGCGCTCGCGGTCCCGCGTGCGGATCGCATCCGGGGTCGGCGCATCGATCCAGTCGGCCTTGATCTTGGCGCCGCGCAGCATCGATTCCACACGCTTGCGCCGGGGGAACGGCACGATCAGCACCGCAGTGCCCTTCTTTCCCGCGCGGCCGGTCCGGCCCGAGCGGTGCTGGAGCGTTTCCGCATCTCGCGGAAGGTCGACATGGACGACAAGGCTGAGGCTCGGCAGATCGATTCCCCGCGCCGCGACGTCGGTGGCGACGCAGACGCGCGCGCGCCGGTCGCGCAGGGCCTGAAGAGCCTGGTTGCGCTCCGATTGCGAATGCTCGCCCGACAGCGCGACGACCGCGAAGCCGCGCTCCTGCAGCGTCGCGTGGAGCCGCCGGACATTGTCGCGGGTGGCGCAGAAAAGAATGGCCGTCTCCGCTTCGTGGAAACGCAGCAGATTGACCGCCGCCGCCTCGACTTCCGCTGGCGAGACCGTGATCACCTGGAAGGCGATGTCGCCGTGGCCGCGATCGTCGCCCGCGGTCGATATCCGCAGGGCGCCTCGCTGGTAGCGCTCGGCCAGCGCCACGATCGGTTTGGGCATCGTGGCGGAAAACAGTAGCGTGCGCCGCTCTGCGGGGGTCGCGTCGAGGATCTCCTCGAGATCCTCGCGGAAGCCCATGTCGAGCATCTCGTCCGCTTCGTCGAGCACGACTTCCCGGAGGTTCGACAAATCGAGCGCCCCCCGCTCGAGATGGTCGCGCAGTCGTCCCGGCGTTCCGACGACGACATGCGGACCGGCCCGCAGCGCGCGCCGTTCCTTCGATGCGTCCATGCCGCCGACACAGGTCGCGATGCGAGCGCCGGCCTTGGCATAGAGCCAAGCCAGTTCGCGGCTGACCTGCAGGGCCAGTTCACGCGTCGGCGCGATCACCAGTGCGAGCGGCGACTGGGTTGGCGCCCCGAGGCCGTCGAGCAGGTCGCAGGCCATGGAAAGGCCGAACGCGACGGTCTTGCCCGAACCGGTCTGCGCCGAGACGATGAGGTCGCGGCCGGCAGCCTCGGGTGCGAGAACGGCCGTCTGGACGGCAGTCAGCTCGGCATAGCCGCGCTCGGCGAGTGCTTCGCCAAGCATTGGCGGGAGAGTGGAAAAGGTCATGATGCTCACTAATGGACCAAGCCGCCATAAGAACGGCGGAGCGGAGGGATGTTCCCGGCAAGCGGTCCCTGCGGGCTCGGTCATGGAAATTGCGGCCGCTTCGCCGGCCGGTCGCCTCAATGGCGACGGCGGCTCCATACACGATCGGCACCCGTTTGGCTTCCCCTGATTTCATCCCGTGGCGATCCTGTCACCCGGACCGTCCGTCGGGGTCGACGGGATCACAAACGTGAGGGCCCGAAATTGGACAGCTTTGAGGAGGTGGCGCGCCCGGCAGGACTCGAACCTGCTACCTCAAGATTAGAAGTCTCGCGCTCTATCCAGATGAGCTACGGGCGCGCACGCCATGCGCCATAGCGCGCTTTTCCGGACGCGCAAATCGCGATAGGCAGCGCCATGGACGAGACACCGCAGCGCATCGAGACGGGGCGAGGCCCGCCGCCGGCCTTCCGTTACTACGATCTGGTCATGGCGGCCTTCGTCGCGATCCTGCTGCTGTCGAACATCATCGGGGCCTCCAAGCCATCCTACGTGACGCTGCCGGGAGGCACAGAATGGTCGTTCGGCGCCGGCGTGCTGTTCTTTCCGATCAGCTACATCATCGGCGACGTGCTTACGGAGGTCTACGGCTATGCCCGGGCGCGGCGGGTCATCTGGACCGGTTTCGCGGCGCTCGCCTTCATGGCGGTCATGGCCTGGATCGTCGTCGCTTTGCCCCCGGCAGACGGATGGCCGGGGCAGGAAGCCTACGAGTTCGTGTTCGGCAATTCGTGGCGCATCGTGATCGCCTCGATGGTGGCGTTCTGGGCCGGCGAGTTCGCCAACAGCTTCGTGCTCGCGAAGATGAAGGTCTGGACCGCGGGCAAGGCGCTGTGGGCGCGGACGATCGGCTCGACCGCCATCGGCCAGGGGCTCGACAGCCTGATTTTCTACCCCCTCGCATTCTGGGGTCTTGCAGGATGGCCGGTCGAACTGCTGTGGCAAGTCGTGCTGTCGCAGTGGCTGATCAAGACGGCGTGGGAGGCATTGCTGACGCCGGTGACTTATCTGGTCGTCGGCGCGCTCAAGCGGCGTGAGGGGATCGATATCTACGACACCGAAACGAACTTCTCGCCGTTCGCTGGAACTGCGCAGCGGGGGTAAAAAAGGAGCCGGCCCCGCAAAGGACCGGCCCCTTCCCCTCTCCCCCAACCGTCGTTCCGGTCAGAACCTCGCGCCGACCGCCACGCCGTAGCGGCGCGGATCGAGCGTAAAGATGTTGGTGAAGTTCCCCGACGTGGCGTCGGTCACGTAAAGGCCCGTCATCGACGAGCTGTCGAAGATGTTCTGGACGAACCCGCGCACGTACCAGCGCTCGTCCGGACCATTGAGCTGGATCTGCGCATTCGCCTGGACGAAGGGTTCGATCCGGTTGACGTTGCCGTTGAAGACATTGCCGTACTGCTCGCCAGTCAGGGCAATATCGAAGCGCGGTATGAGCGTCATGCCATTGGCGAACTCGGCAGTGTACTGAACGCCTACCGATGCCTTCATTTCCGGCGCCTGGGGCAGCTTGTTGCCCTTGATGTTCACCTGGACGCCTGGGCTTAGGACGGAGAAGCCCGCCGGCGCGTTGGCCTGCAGCACCGAGCAGATGCCAAACGCGCCGGTCGAGGCGATCCCGCTGTCGGACGGGAAAGCCTCCGGCGCGCGCAAGCCTAGGCCGGTATTAACTGCTGTGACGAAAGCCGCCGCCGCACCGGGCGCGGGGCCGGTAACCGCGCAGAGGGAACCGTTTGAGATGTCCTTGATGATCACCGCATCGGGATCGCCCCCGCCCGGATCGCGAGGATTGGAGAAGAACTGATCGCCTGCGACCTCGGCATTGAGATAGCTGAAGTTCGCATTGATCAGCCATCGTGGGCTCGGGCGGATGACGCCTTCGATCTCAAAGCCCCAGATGTTTGCGTCGATCGAGTCGTTGACAGATGTCCGCGCGACGATGCGGCTGAGCTGCAGATCCTTGTATTTGTAATAAAATGCCGTTGCATTGAGCTGCAGGGCTCCATTGGCGAACGTGTTCTTGGTTCCGATTTCGAACGCGTCGATCGACTCCGACCCGAAGCTTTCGGGCACCTCGAAGGCAGGCGAAAGCGGCGGGTTGATACCGCCCGACTTGTAGCCCCGGGAATAGGAGGCATAGAACAGGTTGTCCGGTGTCGCCTGGAAGTCGAGCACCGCGCGCCCGGTGATTTCGTCAAACGAAACCGAGCGCTCCTGCACGATCTGGTTTCCGTCCGTGCCCGGGTCTGCGTCGTAGGAACCTACGAACGGTGAATCGAAGGGGTCGCCGTCGTTACTGAACGGATTGAGGAAGCTCGCCAGCGTATTGCGAGCGACAATTGACTTCTCATCGTTGTTGTAGCGCAAGCCGCCGGTGAACTTAAGCCGATCGCTGATGTCGAAGTAGACCTCACCGAAGATGCCATAGCTGTTGAGTTCGAAGTCTCGCGTGTTGTTGCGGTACATTGAAGTTGCGAGATACGCTGGCGGGGCGCCGTTCGCGGAGGCAGAGAAAGTGCCGAGAATGCCCGTGGCGTAGTCGAGACCGAACGAGTTCACGTAGTAGCTGTTCTCCGACACCCTGCTGTTCGCATAGATGCCGCCGACCAGGAAGTTGAACGCCCCGTCGAAGTCGCTGCTCAGGATGGCTTCCGCCGACCATGATTTCTGATCGCCGTTCGACCGGTCGAACGCGAGCGGCACGTCCGAACAGATCGCGTGTCCTTCGTAGGCGCCCTGGCTTTCCTGGCGATTGTTCGAGGTGCACAGTTCGCCGGTGGGTCCGTTCGGGATCAGCGCCTCGGCGATTGGTGCGAAATAGGCGCTCGACCCAGGGGCGCCGGTGCCGTTCTGTGCGAGGAAAGCCAGTGTACTCAGCGCGGCTAAGTACCCCGAACGGTCTAGCACGCCGAGATTGTAGTCTTGCCGAGAATCGACCGAGGTTTCCTGATAGATCCCGCCAACCGACAGGTTTAGATTACCAAACCGCTGCTCAAGGCGCGCCTGCACCTGCAGTTCGTCGGCGAAATATTCAGGCGTGAATGCGGTGCGGACCGTGCGCACGTCGTCAGGCTCGTCGAAGTTCGAGTACCCGTCGCCGTCATCGGGGTAGATGCTGCCAAGTCCGAGGGGGAGGATACCGATCGGAATGCCCTGAATGGCAAAGAGTTCTTGGGAACTCAGTACCGAGGCAAGCGTCGAGTCCGCATTGGTCTTATCGAAATCGAGCCGGGCATTGAGACAGCCCAGAACGCCGGTTGGGTCGCGCTGACAAGCCTGCTTCTGGATGCGCAGCCGATTGTCGTTCTCGCGGAAGTAGTAACCCATGAGATCGATCGTGGTGTCAGGCCCCGGCTCGAAGCGCAGGCTGCCGCGGATCGCGTACATGTCGCGGTCGTCGATCCGGCTGTCGTCGTAGAGGTTGCGGGTGTAGCCGTCGCGGTTGAGATAGAAGCCCGCGAGCCGCACGCCCAGAACGTCGCCGATGGGCAGATTGATCATGCCCTTGGCCTTGATGCTGTTGTAGTTGCCGTATTCGAGCTCCGCCGCGGCGGCGACGCCCGAGAGATCGGGCTTGGCGGTCACGACGTTGACCACGCCCGAGGTCGCGTTGCGGCCGAACAGGGTGCCCTGCGGGCCGCGCAGCACTTCGACCCGCTCGAGATCGAAGTATTCGGTCTCGAACAGGCGTGTGCCGAACAGGGGCGCGCCGTTGGTGTGGATCGCCGTCGCGCTGTCGCAGCTCACGCCGACGCACAGATCGCCGATCCCGCGGATCGTGAAGCTTGCGCCGGTAAAGTTGCTCTTGGTGAACGAGACGTTCGGAAGCGTCAGTTGCAGGTCGCTCGCGTTCTCGATCTGCTGCGCCTCGAGCGCTTCGGCAGTGAACGCGCTGACCGCGATCGGGACTTCCTGAAGACTCTGGTTCTGGCGCTGGGCAGTGACGACGATAACAGGGCCGCCGGTCGCAGCGGCGACGCCTTCATCTGCGTCAGTCTCCTGAGCGTTAACGGGAAATGCGAGCACACCGGCACAAATGCCGGCAAGCAGGGTAGCCTTGCCCCTCATTCGTCCTCTCCTCTTGTCCAGTCGTCTGATGCGACTTGAACTGCAAGGAAAGTAAATCAGGATAAGCGTTTCTGGCAATAGGGTTGCCCAGTAGAGCCACTCGGCAGCCCGGAAATTTCCGAATACGATTGCATCGCAGAAGCCGCAGAATGCAGCATTCCCCTACGTCAAAACGTCTTGCACAGCACCAGCGGCTCCGTGCGATTTTATTCACCGTTGTTGCACTCGGGAGACTAACGCCCGCCCCAATTCGCGAGAGACTCACAGCAAGGAGGAGGTTTTCGCGATCTGCGTGATGCCGCGTTTGCCGTCGGCGCTCCGGCCCAGTTGCACGATCACGTCGATGACCGAGGCGGCATAGGCGATCGTGTCGGACCGGGTGAGCCCGATGCCGGTCTGCATCACCATAAGCGCCAGCTGCTCGAGCGCCCCGCGCAGCGAGTTGGCGTGAATGGTCGAGAAACTGCCCGGATGGCCGGTATTGATCGCGCGCAGAAAGCTGACGCTCTCGGCGCCGCGCAGTTCGCCGAGCACGATGCGGTCGGGCCGCAAGCGCAGCGCGGCCTGGAGCAGTTCGTTGGCGGTCACCTTGGCTTCGCCCAACTCGCCCTTGACGGCGACCAGGCCGACGCCGTTCTCGCCGGGCAGGCGCAGTTCGGGCGTGTCCTCCACCAGCACTACGCGCTCGTGACGCGGGATCTCGCCAAGCATGGCGTTGAGGAAGGTCGTCTTGCCGGTGCTCGTACCGCCCGAGATCAGGATCGTGCTCCGCTGACGGATCGCCTCGCGCAGGAATGCGATCGGCTCGGCCTGAGCGTCGGGCATCGGCGGCAGCTTCGGCGGCACTAGCGGGCCGGTGTCGTAAGCGTCGAGCGGCAGGTCGAGCCGGCGGTGACGGCGGATCGCCATCGCCCAGTGGCGCCGCGCGGCTGGCGGCCCGCAGAACTGGACGCGCGCGCCGCCCCATTCCCTGACGGGCAGGGTCGCGCCGAGCAGCGGATGTTCGCGATTGATGCCCTGATGGCTGACGCGCGCCACCTGCTCGGCCAGGCGCTGGATCAGCATATCGTCGATGTGCGGCGTCTCGATCCGCTGCATGCCGGGCTCGGCGGCGTCTTCCACCCACACCTCACCCGGACGGTTGACGAGGATCTCGGTCACCGTGTCGCGGTCGAGCCATTCGCGGAACGGTGCCAGATAAGCGTCGAGATAGACGCTGCGCTCCCCGTCGGCTTCGGACTTGAGCGAGTGGATGTCGGCCGCCATCGCCCTGCCCTACTTGACGGCGGGAACTTGCGAGAAGTCGAGGTCGCGCGCGGTGAACACACGGATCGGCTCGCCCTGGCGGACGCGGACCGTCGGGCCGATCTGGCTGTCCTGCTGCGCGGCAACGCCCGCTGCCGACTGCCCCGCGCCGCCCAGTATGACCGAGGCGCCACCACTGCCGATCGCCGAAAGCCCACCGATGACGGACAGCAGCATCGCCGAACCGAAGCGCCTGAAGAAGTGGCTGTCGACTTCGCCCGCAAGGCCCGTCGTTCCATCAAACCCGATCGCCGGGGAGCCGAGGTTGACCGACGCACCGTCCGGCCGGATCAGCCGTGTCCAGATCACGTAAGCGCGCTTCTGTCCGCCTTGCAGTCCGGACTGATACTGGCCGATCAGGCGGCTGCTGCGGGGTACGAGCACACGCGTGCCGTCGAAACTCCGCACGTCCTGGCTCACCACGGCACGAACATATCCCGGAACGTCGGTGTTGATCGCTGTCTCGAGGACGGCCGGGATGAGCGTGCCCTGAGTGACGGTGGTTTGCGGATTGACCATCGCCTTGGCCTGTGCGGGCGCGCCGCCGACACCGCCTATGCGGCTGGCGAAGTCGGAAGCCGAACTGCCGGTGACGGCGGCCCCGCCTTCGGCCCCGACAGGCCCGACGACGCCCGCGGGTGCCGCCGCCGCGCTCGCGTCGAACACGACGGTCGGGCTGGCGTAGGGATTGCCCATGGTTGCTGGCGATGTGCCAGGATCGGCCGCGAGGACCGGCGCCGGGGCGGGATCGGGCTGCACAAGTCCCGCCGCGGCCGGTGCGGGTGCAACGGCAGATGGCACCGGCTGGGGAGCAGGCTGCTGCACCGGCGCCTGCGGAGCCTGCGCCCCCCCTATGCCCTCGGGCTCTCCAAGATGGGTCGAATCCATCCCGATGAAGGTCGCGGCGCCGAGCAGGGCCACGATGGCGACACCGGCGGCGAGCCCGAGCGTGTCCGATTTGCCCTTGCGCTGGGTTACCGCGGGGAAGGCGTTGCGGCTTGCGAGATCGATGATCTCGGCCGATTCCTGCTCACGCGGGTCGACGTCATTCGCGCTTTCCCCGCTCTTGCGGGCCGGCAGACGCATGGCGAGGCGCATTATCGTTTCTCCCCTGCCTGAGCGAACGCGGCCTGGGCGCGCTCCGGCGAAGGCCGTTCCGGCCCCGTGTTGGTGAGGACGGCGCTGTCGTCCCCGGCGCGTAGCACGATCTCGCGCGGGACGCCGTCGACCACGATCGTATCGCCGCGCACGGTGAAGTTCACTGGGCCTTCGGTCCCCTCGTGGTTCTTGACCAGGATTGCCGGCACCGTGCGTCCGGCGGGCCAGGTTAGGAAAGTCGCGTCACCGTCGTCGTACGTGCGGGTCGGCAGCAGCTCGGCGTCGCCCTGGGCGGCCCAAGCGAAGTTAAGCTCCGCCGGATCGACCACGGCGTAAGGATCCGTCGCCGCTGCGACTTCTACCGCGTTCGGCGCCTGGGCCAGCTTCGGCTCTTCCTCCTCCGGCTCATCCGGGTAGGTGAACTTCAGCACGTAGAGCGGCCTGGCACGCGGACTTGCGACGAGGTCGAACAGATAAGTCCGCTTGTTGGTCACCACCGTCATGTTGGTCGCAGCCGTAGGCGCGAGCGGCTTTACGAACAGGAGGTCGGCGCGCTTGTTGGGTGTCACCTGCCAGGCTTCGGAATCGCCGATCGCGACGTTCTCGATCGCCTCGTCTTCGCCAAATTGAATCGTCGCCTGTACCTTGGTCCGGCCTTCGATCTTCACCACCTGGGCGGGATTATACAGCCGCTCGACCAAGCGAGGGTCCTCCGCTGCGGCAGGGGCTGCAACGAGTGCGAGGGCAAGCGCGGGAAAGACCACGCGGTTCATTTCAACGTCTCCGATGTGCGTTTCTGCGGCGCACGAAAGCGGCTGCCGATGCCACTGGTGCGCGAAGTCGAGGAGCTGAGCGGCTGCACTTGCGAACCGCCCTGCGTGGCCGAGACGATGCGGGTTTCTCGTCGGGTGGAACCTTGCCCGCCGGGGCCCGCGTCGTTCGCAGCCACGCCAGGCGTGACCGCGCTCACCGCAATGCGGCGCTGCGTCGCCCCGGACGAGGACGCCTGGCCCTGCGCGGCTGCGGCAACGCGCTGTGCAGCAGGCGGCACGGAGGTTCGGTCGCTGTAGGACTGCCGGTCCTCGTCGCTCCGGACGAGGCCGAACACACGCCAACCGGCCACCATCGTTCCCGCTACCTTGAGCGCCATCGCCATCAAGGCCACGTGAACCGCCCCGATCATGAAGAAGGCCACCGCCGCCTGCGGATCGACCATGCCTGGCGTCGCCGAGAGCGCAGCGAGGATCGGGACCGCGAGTTCGAGCATGACGCCGCCGCCCAGCACCGCGAAAAGCGGCGTCAGCGCGAGCAGGACCACGCCCTTGAGCCAACCGGTAAAGAGCCCGCGCGTCCCGTTGAATAGCGCCATGACGACGAAGATCGGACCGAGCGCGACGAGCACGGCCAGCCCGATCCGCGCGGTAACCAGCACGCCCACGGTCCCGAGCAGGAACAGCATCGCCCCGAGCCACAGGATGCCGGCGGGCGAGAACGCGCCTATGTCCTCCTGCCCCTTGGTCGCTTCCTGGACGGCAAGGAAGACGACGTCGATCTTCTGGGCGAAGACCTGGGTGGCCGAGCCTTCCGTTCCGCCGAGCACGGTGGCAAGCCAGTCCGGTGCGGAGAGCGCGAGGTTCCACACGACGCTCTGATACGCGACCCAGCTCGTCGCGAAGGTGACAACCAGGCCCAGCGTGATCATGCGCGGAGTTACCGAACGAACGCCGATGCTTGAGCGGCCCAGCAGGAGAGAGATCGCGAAGAACGCGACGAACAGCGTCAGCGCAATGGTCAGCACCGGGGTGAGCGCACCACCGGGAGCGAAAAGACGACCGAACGCCTGCGCAGTGAATTCACCTGCCGTGCAGTCGACCGCCCGCAGTGCCGCTGCGACGCCGTTGCCCACCTCGGCGGCGGCGGCCTGGCAGGCGACGCTCATTCGGCAGCCTGGCGGAAAGGCACCACTTCACCCTCCCCCTCGTCATTGAGCGCTGCCGGCCAACCGTGGCCGGTGAGAGCGGGATACCATTCGGCCGGCTCATCGCCGACCGCAGCGCGGAGCAGATCGAGCCGGCGGACCGAGCTCTCGCGGCCCGACAGAATGGTCAACACCTCGGGCGCATTGGAGAGATCGAGGCGCACTACGACGCTTGCATCGGGCTGGCGGACGAGGAAGCAGCGGCTGTGTGCCGGCAGGCTCCGAATGACGGCCAGTTCGTGCGCGGTGAGGCCGAAGCCGTCGCAGTAATCCTCCGGCCGCGCGCGCGAGTTGGGCATGAAGACCATCGTCGCGGTCTGCTCCACCAGCGCGGTCGAAATACGACTCTCGAGCGCGTCGCGCGCGCTCTGCGTCGCGAAACCGACCAGCGCGTTGCGTTTACGCAGCGTCTTCAGCCAGTCACGGATACGCGCGGCGAAGACCGCGTCGTCGAGCGCCTTCCAGCCCTCATCGATCAGGATCATCGTCGGCTGGCCGTCGAGCCGCTCCTCGATCCGGTGGAAGAGGTACATCATGACCGGCGTACGCAGCTTGGGATTCTCCAGCAGTGCGGTCATGTCGAAGCCGAGCACGCGGTTCGAGAGGTCGAGCCGATCGTCGGGATTGTCGAACAGCCAGCCATGCTCGCCCTGCCCGATCCATGCGGACAGTCGATCGGCGAGGTCGCCGGCCTCCGGGCGCCGGGCGCCCGAGAGCAGTTCCTTGAAATGCCGCAGGCGGCGCAGCGAACCGTCGTTGCCATAAGCAGCGTCGACCGCCTGACTGACGGTGGCCAGCTCCTCCGGCCCTTCGGCATTGAGCAGCACGCCGAGCCAGTCGCGCAGGAAGGCGCGGTTCACCGCCGTGTCGGGGAGCGCGAGCGGATTGAAGCCTGTCGGCTCACCTGCGCTGATCCGGTCGTAGCGCCCGCCGATCCCGCGCACGAAGAGCTCGGCGCCGCGATCCTTGTCGAACAGGATCGTGCGCGGTTTGAACTTTTGCGCCTGCGCGGCGAGGAAGTTCATCACCACGGTCTTGCCCGAGCCCGACGGGCCGATGACCGAGAAGTTGCCCAGATCGCCGTGGTGGAAATTGAAGAAGAACGGGGTCGAGCTGGTGGTCTGCAGTAGCGTGACCGCCTCGCCCCAGTGATTACCCTGCGCCTGACCCAGCGCCATGCCGTGCAGGCTGCCGAAGCTCGCCATGTTGGCCGAGGAGATCATCGCGCGGCGCACGATGTACTGCTCGTTGCCGGGGAACTGCGCCCAGAAAGCCGGTTCGAGATTGGTATCCTCGCGCACCGCGATTGCGCCGGTGTCGGCAAGGGCGGCGGCACAAGCGGCGGTCGCCTCGTCGAGCCGACCGAGATTGCGCTCGCGCACCAGCACGGTCAGGTGATGATCCCCGAAGCCCACCGCTCCGTTGCCGAGCGCATCGCGGGCGGCAAGCATGTCGGCGCGCTCGGCAGCGGCTTCCTCGTCGGCGGAGCGCAGGCGGCGCAGCGCCAGATCCATCCGCTCGCGTGCGGTCTGCCGTTCGGCGGGTGCGTAGCTTTCGGACACGACCATCTCGTAAGGCAGCCGCAGCAAGCCATCGAGCAGGCCGGGCGACGTCGCGTCGGGATAGTCCTTGAGGCTCAGCAGCGCTGCGAAATCGGGCTCGCCCGAGCCGCGCAGTTCCATCGCGTCGAGCCCGAAGCTTGCCCGGCGATAGGGCAGCATGTGGCCGACATCGCTGTCCTCGTGCGGCCGGCGCACGGGGCGCATCTCGCCGTTATAGAGGGCGGAGAGGAGCTCGAGCAGCTCATTGTTGACCTTCCCCTGCGGCCCCTCGTAGTCGCCGAGAACCGCCGCGCCGTAAGGTTGGAGCGCGGCAACGAGCCCGGTCACCGCCGCCTTGAGCGAACGGATGTCCTTCGGGTCGGCCTCAATCTCCTTACGCCCGCGGCGGTTCCACAAGCGCGCCGCGCGTTCGGCGAGCCCGGCCTTCCCCCTGGCGGGCCGCCGAATCAGCGTGACGAACTGGTCGTTGACGAACAGCGCACCCGAGCCGAGCCGCTCCTTCCATCGCGCATCGATGTGGCGGCTGAGCAGATCGTCGAATTCCGCCTCAAGCTCGATCTCCACCCGGCGCCGGATGACGTGGTGGTACATCACGAACCGCGCATCGAGCGTCGAGCGCAGCATGACCTCACGCGTGGCAGCATGCGCGTTCAGCGCATCGCTATCCTCGGTTTCGAACAGCAGGCCGGGCACCTGAATCGCCGCCATGACCGATCCGTCGCGCAGCAGCATCGTGCCCGCGTCGATCAGGCCGGCATAGGGCAGCCGGTCGCCGGCGCGAGTTTCCCTCGCACTCCAGGCTGCGGCTCCGATCCACTTGCTCATAACCTTTCGACCCCTTTCAGGTCCGTCACGCGGCGTAGCTGTTGCAGCCCCAGCGCTTCCAGTTCTTCACCCGGGGACACTTCGAAACCTTGGTCATCCACAGGTCGAACACGCGCGGCTCGCGCAGGCACGCGAAATAGCCGATGCCGTGAATGACGGCAGCGGCGGGCAGCGCGAGGAAGCTGCCCGTGATCAGGAACAGCTCGGTCGTCACCGCCGCATTGATGATGAAGAAGTTGTACGTCACACCCGCGAACATCTGCGGCCGGGTAAGCGCACGGTGCACGGGATGGCGGACGAGCTGATCCACCTCAGCCTCCCGCCGCCTGCTGAATGCCGGCGACGATGGAGGCGGCGCCGAACAGGACGAAGCAGCCGATGATCACCGTCGCACCGAAGCGCCAGTTCATACGGCCGGTCAGCATCAGGAATCCGACCGCCGCGACCGCCATGACCGCAACCGCGGTCGCGACATTGCCGAGCAGCGTCCCTTGAAGCCAGCCTAGCGCCGCGACGATCGGGCCCGATCCCTGCGGATCGGCGGCAGCCTGCGCGTACGCCGCGGTCGGAGCGAAAAGTGCGGCCAGGGCCGAAAGACGGACGATCGAACGCATGAGTTAGTGAACCTCGCGGGAATGGTTGGAAAGGCGGCCCATGATGGCCGCGACATAAGTCTTGGTCTCTCGAATCTCGGGCACACCGCCGGCGCGCTCGACCCGCCCCGGGCCGGCGTTGTAGGCGGCGAGCGCCTTCTCCAGATCGCCGCCGAAACGGTCGAGCTGCGCGCGCAGGTAGCGGGCGCCGCCCTCGAGATTGGCAAAGGGATCGGCCGGGTCGACGCCGAGTTCGCGCGCCGTGGCCGGCATGAGTTGTGCAAGGCCCCGCGCGCCGACAGGCGAGACCGCGTTCGCGCGCCAGCGGCTTTCCTGCCAGACCAGCGCTTCGATCAGCGCGGGGCTGAGATCAAAGCGGCGGGCGAGCTCCTGCACCTTGACCACATAGAGACCGGGCACGATGGACGCATGCTGCGAAGGCATGGCCACGGCCTCGGCGGGTATGGCGTAGTCTGCGGAAAGTTCGATCGCATCGGCCTCCGCCGCCGCCTGGCCGCCCGCGACCCAGCGCGCGCCGTCAGCGCCAATTTCCATGACGTCCGCCTGCGCGGGCATTGGCATCAAGGCAATGCCCGCCACAAGCGCCAGACATGGCAACCCTTTGAGAATCATCGAACCCTCCGTCCGACCTCCTTGCGCACACTACATGACAAGCTGGTGACAGCAAGTTGCACGCGATCGGACAGAGTGAAGCGGGTTCGCCGGGCTGCCGCTGTCGGCCGGCAAATCGCCCCGCGGGCGGCGGAAGAGCCGCGAATCCCGCCCCCTAACGGCGCCGCGATATCAGCGCATGGTCATCCGGCTGTGGTTCGCAAACTCTCCGCGGTCGAGCATCCGCAGCGCGCGGCGGGCGAGGTCGCGCGAATCGACCCACTCGCCCCCTGCGAGCTCGAGCCGCATCGCGGCGTCGCTGCCGGCAACTTCACGGAACATCTGCCGCGCTTCCTGCACACGCCCCTCGCGCGCGTGCGCGATTCCAAGGTTGATAAGGCGAGCCGGGTCATCACGGTCGAGCCGGTCGTTCGCCTCGATCCGCTCGATCGCGACTTCGTTGCGCTCGGCCATGAGTTCCTCGGAAGCGACGTCCATCGGGGCACCGCTCTGAGCCAGCATGAGCACTGCGGCTCCAGCTAGAATACTCATTTCTCTTCTCCCAATGCTTCTTCGTACCGGCATGAATTTCGCATACGGCTTCCTCGTCTGCAACATAAATGAAACAATGTCATTGTTATGTAACAAAATCGCTTTTTCGGCAGCCACTCACACTTGTCATAATTGACTATTAACTGTCATATTACTGTCGTATAACTAATAGTTTTTTCTGCAAAGAAACTGTCACGGGACGGTCCTACCTCGCGAGTCGCGATCTCGATTTCGCATCTGTCGATTCTTCGGTTTTTTGAGGGGACCGCTCGCTGTGAAAATGCTCCAACGATCCATCATGCTCGGCTGCGGCCTGGTCGTTCTGACCGGCTGCGGCGCCGACGAAATCAGTTCGCCCGGCACGGGCGGCAATATCATCGTCAACCCGCCGACGAGCCCGCCCCCGCCCCCACCGCCGCCTCCGCCGCCTGCGACGGTCTCGCCGGCCGCCGGCTGTCCGACGATCGCAGCCACCCCGGGTCTCACCGATGAAGGTACGATCACCGGGCCAACCGGTGAATATCGCGTCTGTGCGTTGCCTGCGCGTGTCACCGCCTCTTCGACCCTGCCTTACGTCCAAGGCCTGCTCTACAGGCTCAACGGCCGTGTCGACGTGGGCACCGATGGCGGCCCCGTCCCCATCGACGACGAGCCCAGCGTCACTCTCACGATCGAGCCGGGCGCGACGCTATACGCCAGCGGCTCCTCGTTCCTGATGGTCAATCGCGGCAATCAGATCAACGCCGTCGGCACTGCGGAAATGCCGATCGTCTTCACCAGCCGCGACAACGTGCTCGGCCTGAACGATGAGGATTCGTCGGGCCAGTGGGGCGGTGTCGTCCTTGCCGGACGTGCGCCGGTGACAGATTGTGCCGCACCCAACGCCGCGCCGGGCACGATCAACTGCGAACGCCAGGTTGAAGGTGCCGCGGACCCGGCACGTTTTGGCGGGGAAACGGACGACGACAGCTCAGGCACCATGCAGTATGTCCAGATCCGCTATTCGGGTTTCGTATTGTCTGGTAACAACGAGCTGCAATCGCTGACCACCGGCGGCACCGGCACGGGCACCAACCTCAGCCACATCATGAGCTACAACAGCTCCGATGACGGCGTCGAGTTCTTCGGTGGTCATGCCAACGTCAAGAACCTCATCGTTGTAGGCGCGGAGGATGATGCGCTCGACACCGACACAGGCGTTCAAGCGAACCTCCAGTATGTGATCGTTGCTAGCCGCGCGAACGCGGGCGACACGATCATCGAGGCGGACTCGACCAACACGTTGATCGGGAACCTTCCACGTCAGAACACGCAGATCTCGAACGCCACTTTCGTCTATAATGGCGCGACCCGTGAGCAGGCGATCCGCATCCGCGGCGGTGCCGACTATGCGATTGTGAATTCGATCCTCGTCGATGCCACGAACGGCACGCCGTGCCTTCGCATCGACGACGCCGAAACGATCGCGGCCACCAGCGCCAACGACGCGGGCCCCCCGGTGTTCAACTCCTTCGTCATGGATTGCGCGACCGCGTTCCGCAACGGCGGTAGCGTGACCGCGGACCAGACGCAGAACATCTTCGAAAGCGGTTCGAACAACAACGCCGGCTACACCAGCACGCTGACCGGGCTGTTCATCAACGGTTCGAACGAAAATGCCGTCACGGCTTTCGATCCGACCGCGCTGTCGAGCTTCTTCGACGATGTAGATTACATCGGCGCCGTCCGCGACGCTTCGGACACCTGGTATGCGGGTTGGACCTGCAACTCGGCGACGGCCAACTTCGGCGACACCGCCGGCGATTGCACCTCGCTGCCGATCTACTCGTCGTAACGAGCAACAGAAGGGGAGGCGACCCGCTTCTCGGCGGGCCGCCTCCCACCTTTTTCAGGGCCTTCGGCCCGCGGCATTTTCTCCGATTTTCGAGACGAAGGGGGTCTTCCACCATGTCCACCGGCAAGCAGTTGGCGGGGCTGCTCCTGCTCACCACAGCTCTCACGCTTCCCGGCGTCGCGCTCGCGCAGGGAACGGCTAGCACGCCCGATACCGGCGCGGAGGGCACGCCCCCTGATCCGCAGAACGAGCAGGATGCCGCCGCGGAGCAGGAAGCGGAGATCTCCATCCCCGGTGGCGGCGGCGAGATCATCGTCACCGGCCGTCGCACGCAGGACATTACCCGCAGCTCGACGCAGGTTGTCTCGGTCCTCACCAGCGAGCAGATCGCGCGCACGGGCGAAGGCGATATCGCCGGCGCGCTGAGCCGCGTGACGGGCCTCTCCATCCAGGGCCAGGGATTCGTCTACGTCCGCGGCCTGGGCGACCGCTACTCGCTCGCCCTTCTCAACGGCCTGCCGCTGCCAAGCCCGCAGCCGCTTAGCCGCGTCGTCCCGCTCGACATCTTCCCAACGGACGTGGTCGCCTCCAGCCTGGTGCAGAAGACCTACTCCGCCAACTTCCCCGGCGAATTCGGCGGCGGTGTGATCAATCTCACCACCCGCGCCATTCCCGATGAGAGCTTCTTTGAGATCAGCGCCGGGATCAGCGGGGACGAGCAGACGACGTTCTCCGGCGGCATAGATCACTATGGGTCGGATTTCGACTGGTTCGGCTTCGACGACGGCACGCGGGATGCGCCGCCTGCCCTGCAGGAGTTCTTCGACAGCGGCCGCCGGATGACCGATCTCGAGGTCGACCAGCAGAAGATCGCCAGGCAGCTCGGCAACCCGAACCTGGTCCTCACCCAGCGGATCGACTCGCTGCCGGTCAACTGGTCTGCCGGACTGACCGCCGGCACCTCCTTCCCCGTCTTTGCCGACGGGGAGTTCGGCGTGATCGCGACGGCCGGGATCAGCAACAAGTGGCGCAACCGCTCCATCATTTCGCAGACCGCGCTGAACGCCGACCTCGATCTGAACACCGATTTCCGCGACTTCGTCACCGACAATCGCATGCTGGTGAACGGTCTTCTCGGCTTCGGCCTGGAGGTCGGCGATCACACCTTCCGCTGGACGAACCTCTACATCCGCGACAGCCTGAAGCAGTCGCGCCTCGCCCTGGGTGAGGACTTCCAGGACGGTGATACGGAGTTCCAGCAGGACACCGCCTGGTACGAGCGTCAGCTCATCAACAGCCAGCTCGTGGCCGAGCTGGAGTTCGGCAATCTCGATATCGACCTGCGCGGCGGTTATGCGCAAACGCAGCGCGAGGCGCCTTACGAGTACAGCTTCACCTACGTGCGGACGAACAATGAAAACGATCCGCTTGGCGACCTGTTTGTCAACGTCCTCGATCGCCAACGAGGCAGCGGGTCGGTAGCTTTCTCCGAACTCAAAGAGGATCTGTGGTACGGTGGGATCGACGTCGGCTACCCGATCACCGACTGGCTGCGGCTGACGGCTGGCTACGCGTACACCGATACGAGCCGCTATTCGGAGCGGCGCGAGTTCCTGTTCGACGCAGACACCGGCTTCGAAGACGCCGTAGGCGCCCTGAGGCCGGATCTCCTGCTCGGCGACGCGGTGATCGACTATTACGGCATCGGCCTAATCGAAACGACGCAGTCCGACCCGGCCTTCAAGGCAGGGCTGGAAATCCAGGCCGGCTATGTCCAGTCGCGCATCAATCCGCTGGACGGCGTTACGCTCGACCTCGGCGTTCGCTACGAGGACGCGAAGCAGAGTGTGAACCCGGTCGAGGTATTCGCTACGCCGATCAACTCGGGGAGCTCGACGCTTCTGCGGAACGACTACTATCTGCCTGCTGGCACGTTGACCTGGGAAGTGACCGATGCGCTGCAGGCCCGGATCAGCGCCTCGAAGACCATCGCGCGGCCGCAGTTCCGCGAGCTGATCTTCCAGACCTACTACGATCCGGAAACCAACCGCCAGTACAACGGCAACCCGATGCTGATCGACAGCGAGCTGACCAACTTTGAAGGCCGGCTCGAGTACTACTTCGGCAACGGCAGCCGCGCGTCGGTGGCAGGGTTCTACAAGGACATCGAGAATCCGATCGAAGTGTTCTCCGCCTTTTCCGACAACGTGCAGGTCAGCGGCTTCGCCAACGCCCCGAAGGCGCAGCTCTACGGCGCAGAAGCGGAGTTGCAGTACAACCACGACCTCGTCGGATGGGGTGGCTGGTTCGACACCAAGCGCGCGATCGCCGTGGCGAACTACACCTACACCCAGTCGGAGATCAAAGTTACGCCGGGAGACGTGACCTGGGTGTTCCCGAGCGGCGAGCGGCCGGCGACCGACTACTTCCGTGACGGCGTGCCGTTGACGGGCCAGTCGGACCACCTCATCAACCTGCAGCTCGGCATCGAAGATCTCGACCGCCTGCAGCAGTTCACCTTCCTCCTCTCCTACGCAAGCGAGCGGGTGACGGCGCGCGGCACCTCGAACCTTCCCGACATCGTGGAGGATCCGGGCCTGCGGGTGGACTTCGTCTACCGGCAGGAGTTCGATCTCTTCCGCCGTCCGATCGAGCTGAAGCTGGAGGCGCGCAACATCTTCGGCCGCGATCACTTCGAATATCAGTCGAACGGCACCAACCGGATCGAGATCAACAGCTACGAGGTCGGGCAGAGCTTCGCGCTGTCGCTCTCGACCGAATTCTGACGGCGACTTTTTAGTCCACCCTACTGGCGGGCCGCCCTCGGGCGGCCCGTTCCTTTTTCGCTCAGGGTGCGTCGAGCACGTAGCCCAGTGAGCGGACGGTGCGCAGCAGGCTGTCAGCCCCGGCGGTCTTAAGCGCACGGCGCAGGCGGCCGATCCATACGTCCACCGTGCGCTCGTCGATCGGCGGGTCCACTTTGCCGAGCCCGGCGATGAGCTCTCCGCGCGAGAGGACCTGGTTCGGATTCTCAGCAAAGAAGCGCAACAGGCGGAGCTCGTTCGGCCGCAGCGAGATTGGCTTACCGCTCCAGCGCGCCTGTTGCGCCGCCAGATCGATCGCCAGTTCGCCCAGATCGATGCGCTGCGCGTGATGCCGCTTGCGCTGATGCGAATGGAGCGCGAGCACGCGGTCGAGCACGGCCGTCCGGTCGAGCGGACCGATCATGTAGTCGTCGGCCCCGGCGCGCAGCGCACGCCGGCGATCCTCCATATCGTCGCTTTCGAGCACCATCGTGACGTGCGCGGCCGCGGTCCGGGGATCGGCGCGCAGGCGGCGGCACATCTCGAGCCCCGCGAGATCGTCCATCACCCAGTCGACGAAAGCCCAGATCGGCCCGTCCACGAGTTGTCGCGGCCCCTCCGGATAGAGGCGCGCGAAAGCAAACCGCGTACCGGCCTGCTCGAAACCTTCGAGCGTCTCTGCAAGCTCGTCGGTCAGGAAGATGTTGATCGCGTCCACAGCGGCAAGTCCCCTTGTCGCTTTCGGCTTGCCCCGCGCTTGTGACGGGTTGGTGACAGGGGAATGTCGAACCTCCCGCTAGGAACCGCGGCGGTGACGGCGCGTAGTCGCTACGATGAAAGGCGAACTCGAGCGCTATCCGTTGACCGGCCGGTTCCTGATGGGACGCTTGCGTCAGGCGATGTCGGACCGCGAGAAGGAAGTTCTCGAAAGCTCGATCACCGACGTGCGCGAATACGATGATGGCCACTGCCTCCTGGCACGCGGTGAAGTGTGTGAACGAAGCACGATGTTGATCGACGGTTTCATCGTGCGGGCAATCCACGAGAACGACCGGCGCTATATCGTCGGGATGCAGGTGCCGGGCGACTTCGTCGACCTCCACGCCTTCGCGCTGAAGCGGCTCGACCACGACGTGGTGACCATCGGGCCGGCCAAAGTCGGCACGGTGATGCACGAGCGCCTCATCGAATTGATGGCCACCGAGCCGCATCTGTCGCGCGTGCTCTGGTTCTCAACGCTGCTCGACGCCGCCCTGCACCGGCAATGGCTGCTCAAGCTCGAGCAGCTCAAGGCTAACCGCCGGGTCGCGCATCTGCTGGCGGAGATCTGGCACCGCCTCGACATGGTGGGCCTTTCCAGGACCGACGGCTTTCGCTCTCCGCTGACCCAGACTGATCTTGCGGACATGAGCGGGACCACGGCAGTGCACATGAACCGCGCGATCGGAGAATTGCGCCGGCTCGGGATCGCGGACTTCCGTCGCGGAACACTGAGCTTCGCCGATCGCGCCAAGCTCGAGGAACACGGTGACTTCGATCCGACCTACCTCTATGGTCCGGGGGCGCTGCACATCGGCAATCTTCTGAACACGCAAGAGTGAGATCGAGCTAATCACATTATAATGTGATCAACCGTTGCAAAATCACATGATGCTGTTTAAATGCGGCGCATGACCGAACTCAGCACAGCAGCCATCAAGCAGAAGATCCAGTCCCTCGTCGACGCCGGCAAGATGTCGCGCGCCGGCATCGCGCGCGCAGCGGGGCTACATGCCAACACCTTGCGCGATTGCAGCGACGAGGGTTGGAACCCGACGGCGGACACGCTGGAGAAGCTTGCCGCGTTCCTCAAGGCGAACGACGACCGCCCGGTGCTCGCCACGATCGAGGAGATCATCGACGAGGCGCGCAACGGGCGCATGTTCGTACTGGTCGACGACGAGGACCGCGAGAACGAAGGCGATCTGGTGATCCCCGCCCAGATGGCGACCCCCGCCGCGATCAACTTCATGGCGACCCACGGCAAGGGCCTGATCTGCCTGTCGATGACCAAGGCCCGCTGCGACCAGCTTCGCCTCGAACCGATGAGCCGCAACAATCGCACGCGGCACGAAACTGCCTTCACCACATCGATCGAGGCGCGTGAGGGCGTGACCACCGGGATCAGCGCGGCCGACCGCGCACGCACGATCAGCGTCGCGATCGACGCTTCGCACGGGCCGGACGACATCGTCACCCCCGGGCACGTCTTCCCGCTCGTGGCGCGCGACGGCGGCGTGCTGGTTCGCGCCGGGCATACCGAGGCGGCGGTCGACATCTCGCGGCTCGCCGGTCTCAACCCCTCGGGCGTGATCTGCGAAATCATGAACGACGACGGCACGATGGCCCGGCTGGAGGATCTGATCGCCTTCGCCCGCCGCCACGATCTCAAGATCGGCACGATCCGCGATCTCATCGCCTATCGGCGCAAGCACGACCACATGGTCGAGAAGCGGGCCGAAACCCGCTTCGCCAGCCGTTTCGGCGGCGCGTGGAACGCGATCGGCTTCCACAACAAGGCGACCGGCGACGACACGCTGGCGCTCGTCCTCGGCCGGATCGATCCGGGAAAGCCGACGCTCGTGCGCATGCACCTGCTCAACCCGTTCGCCGACATCTTCGGCGAGGATTCGCCGCGCGGCGGCCTGCTGCAGAAGTCGATGGAGATCATCGCCGCAGAAGGCGCCGGCGTGATCGTCGTGATCAACAAGTCGGCGGGCAAGGACATGACGGCAATCACCCGCCTGCACCGCGGCGAGCCCATCGAGCAGGATATCGAGGAATTCCGCGACTACGGCGTGGGCGCGCAGATCCTGGCCGAGCTCGGCGTCCATGACATGGAACTGCTCAGCAACTCGCACCACTCGCTGGTGGCGCTCGAAGGCTACGGCCTGTCGATCGTCGGCAACCGCCCGTTCGAGGATTGAACCGGCCGCCCGCTCACATGGAGCGGGCGATCAGCATTTTCATGATCTCGTTCGAGCCGCCGAAGATCCGCGTCACCCGGCTGTCGCGGAACATCTTCGCGATCGGGTATTCGTTTATGTAGCCCCAGCCTCCATGGAGCTGGAGGCACTTGTCGACGACCTCCCCCTGCAGCTCGGTCAGCCAGTACTTGGCAATCGAAGCAGTGGTGACGTCGAGCTCGCCCTTCAGCAGCTTGGCGATGCAGTCGTTGAGGAAGACCTTGGCCGCCGTGCCGCGCGCCTTGAGGTCGGCGAGCACGAATTGCGTGTTCTGGAAGTCCCAGATCGTCTGCCCGAAGGCCTTGCGCTGCTTGACGTATTCGACCGTCGTGTCGAGCGCCTTCTCGATCGTGCTCATGGCGCCGACGGCGATCACCAGCCGCTCCTGCGGCAGTTCGCCCATGAGCTGGTAGAATCCGCGCCCTTCCTGGCCGCCGAGCACGTTCTCGGCCGGAATGAAGACGTCGTCGAAGAACAGCTCGCTGGTATCGGCGGCATCCATTCCGATCTTGTCGAGCTTCTTGCCCCGCCGGAAGCCGTCCGCCCCTTCGGTTTCCAGGCACATCAGGCTGATGCCCTTGGCGCGCTCGTTCGGGTTGGTCTTGGCGACCACGACGATGAAGTTCGCAAGCTGTCCGCTGGATATGAAGGTCTTGGCGCCGTTGAGGCGGTAGCCGTTGCCGTCCTTCACCGCAGTGGTGGCGACGTTCTGCAGGTCGGAACCCACGCCCGGCTCGGTCATCGCGATGGCCGAGATCAGCTCGCCCGAAACGAGCCGCGGCAGCCAGCGCTGCTTCTGTTCCTCGGTGCCGTGGCGGACGATGTACGGGAGGATAATGACGTTGTGGAGCAAGCTGGCGAAGCCGTCGACGCCCTTCTCCGCCTGCTGATCGAGCACGACCAGGTCATGCCGGAAGTCACCGCCGTGGCCGCCGTACTCGGTCGGTACGGTCATTCCGAGAAGGCCCGCCGCGCCCGCCTCGGTCCAGAACCCGCGCTCGACCATGCCGTCTTCGCGCCACTTCTCGACCCGCTTTTCCGGCGCGTGCTGCTCGAAGAATTTGCCGACCGCGTCCCTGAAGACCGCGATCTCTTCGTCCTGCATGAACTCTGGGTCGGGGACGTCGATAACGGGCATGGAAGTGTTCCTCTCCGGTTGTTCTGTCAGGCTACCGTGCCCGCTTCGCGCAGGGCGGCTATCTCGTTCGTATCCATTCCCAGCCCAGCGAGGATCGCGTCGCTGTCGTCTCCGGGCATCGGGGCGGGGCGGGGTTTGCCGGCGGCCGTCGCGGAATAACGTGGCGCGGGTGCGGGCTGCGTATCGCCGCCGACCTCGACGAAGGTTTCGCGCGCAATATTATGTGGATGGTTTGCGGCCTCGCTCATGGTCAGGACCGGCGCGTAGCAGACGTCGGTGTGTTCCAGCAGCGCGTCCCACTCGTCGCGGGTCCTGGTCCTGAACAGCGCGGCGAGCTTGTCCTTGAGCATGCCCCACTTCGCCCGGTCGTGCTGGGCGTCGAAGTCGCGGTCGTCCTCCAGGCCGAGGAGGCGGCGCAGCTCGGCGTAGAACTGCGGCTCGATGCTACCGATCGAGACGAACTTGCCGTCGCTGGTCTCGTAGGTGTCGTAGAAGTGCGCGCCGGTATCGAGCATGTTGGCGCCCAACTCCTCCGACCAGACCCCCATGTTCTTCATGCCGTGGATCATCGCCATGAGCACCGCGGTACCGTCGGTCATGGCCGCATCGATCACTTGCCCCTTTCCGCCGCGGGCGACGTTGAGCAGCGCGGAGACCATGCCGAAGGCGAGCATCATCCCCCCGCCCCCGAAGTCGCCGACCATGTTGATCGGGGGGGTCGGCTTGCCGCCCGCGCGGCCGTAGTGCGCTAGCGCCCCGGCGAGCGCGATGTAGTTGATGTCGTGCCCGGCATAAGGAGCGTAGGGGCCGGTCTGCCCCCAGCCGGTCATGCGGCCATAGACGAGCCTGGGGTTGTCCTGCAGCAGCACGTCGGGCCCGAGCCCGAGCCGCTCCATCACCCCCGGGCGGAAGCCCTCGATGATCCCGTCCGCGCTCGCCGCCAGCTTGCGCGCGAGCGCTACGCCTTCGGCGCTCTTGAGGTTCAGCGCGATCGACTTGCGCCCGCGGGCCAGCGCATCGCCTGGCGCCACCGGCTGAGACCCGCCGCGCCCGCTGCCGGCGCGGTCGATGCGGATCACTTCGGCGCCGTGGTCGGCGAGCATCATCCCGCAGAACGGCCCCGGTCCGATCCCGGCGAATTCGACGATGCGCAACCCGGCGAGCGGCCCTCCGGCCATTACTTGCCTTTCCAGTTCGGCTTGCGCTTCTCGGCGAAGGCGGCGGCGCCTTCGCGCGCGTCCTCGCTGACGAAGACCTGTCCGATCAGTGGCCCCTGCCGATCGTAACGCTCGTCCATCGGCCAGGCGCGGGATTCGCGGATGATCTGCTTGGAAAGACGCACCGCGAGCGGGCCGTTCTCGGCGATCCGGCTCGCCAGTTCGAGCGCGCCGTCGAGCGCCGAACCGTCGACCACGCGGTTGATCAGGCCGAGCTCGTAGGCGCGCGCCGCGTCGATAAAATCGCCGGTCAGCGCCAGTTCCATCGCGATCCGTTCGGGGATCTGGTCGGGCAGCATCATGACGCCGCCCGCGCCCGCGACCAACCCGCGCTTCACTTCGGGAATGCCGAACTTCGCCTTGTCGTTCGCAACCACCAGGTCGCAAGCGATCATCAGCTCGAGCCCCCCGGCCAGCGCATAGCCCTCCACAGCGGCGATCAGCGGCTTCTTCGGCGGAGCCTGAACCACGCCCCCGAAACCGCGCCCCTCGATCATCGGCGATTCACCGCGCAGGAAGCCCTTGAGGTCCATCCCCGAGCAGAACGTGCCGCCCGCGCCGGTGAGGATTCCGACCCTCAAGTCATCCTCGGCATCGAGCCGGTCCATCGCGGCCGCGATCGCCTCCGCCGCTGCCTTGTTCATCGCGTTCTTCGCCTCGGGGCGATTGATCGTGACGATCAGCACGCCGTCGCGCACCTCGGTAAGCAGTTCCGGGGGCAGCACCTCCTCGCTCATCCATCCACTCCATTTTCTATTGAAACTGTTCTTGTGCCCTTGCTGGCCAAGCCTTACGCATGCGTCAACCTGATTCCGGTAGCTATGGAGAGAATTGCCGCGATGGCCGAAGCATATATCATCGACGCGGTGCGCACCCCCCGGGGCATCGGCAAAGTCGGCAAGGGCGCTCTCGCGCACATGCACCCGCAGCACCTCGCCGCGACGGTGCTCAAGGCCATTGCGGAGCGCAATTCGCTCGACACGAAAGACGTCGACGACGTGATCTGGTCGACCAGCACGCAGAAGGGCAAGCAGGGCGGCGACCTGGGGCGGATGGCGGCGCTCGACGCGGGTTACGACATCACGAGCTCGGGCATGACGCTCGACCGCTTCTGCGGCGGCGGGATCACCAGCGTGAACCTCGCCGCGGCGCAGGTGATGAGCGGCATGGCCGATCTCGTCGTCGCCGGCGGCACCGAGATGATGAGCTATACCGCCTCCTCCACGCAGGAGGAGATGCAGGTGGGGATCATGCCGCTGGGCATGGGTTCGGGCAACGAGCGGCTGCGTCAGGTACACCCGCAGAGCCATCAGGGCGTGTGCGGCGACGCGATCGCGACGATCGAGGGCTTCACCCGCGAGGAGCTCGACGCACTCGCGCTGCGCAGCCAGAAGAACGCCGCGCGCGCGATCGAGGAGGGCCGGTTCGACAAGTCGCTTGTCCCAGTGGTGGACGATCAGGGCAATGTCGTGCTCGACCGCGAGGAATTCCCGCGTCCGCAGACGACGGAGGAGGGGCTCGCGGAGCTTCAGCCCAGTTTCGCCAGGATCGCCAGCACGCCGCTCGACGACAAGGGCACGACGTTTGCCGGGCTGGTCACGCAGAAGTACCCCGACCTCGAGATCAAGCACTTCCACCATGCGGGCAACAGCTCCGGCGTGGTCGACGGCGCGGCGGCGGTTCTTCTGGCGAGCAAGGACTATGCGCAGAGCCACGGCCTCAAGCCGCGCGCGCGGATCGTTGCCACGGCCAATCAGGGCGACGACCCGACGCTGATGCTCAACGCCCCGGTTCCGGCGGCGAAGAAAGTGCTCGCGAAGGCCGGCCTGACCAAGGACGACATCGATCTGTGGGAGATCAACGAGGCCTTCGCCGTGGTGGCGGCGAAGTTCGTCCGCGATCTCGATCTTCCCGAAGACAAGGTGAACGTGAACGGCGGCGCGATCGCGCTGGGCCACCCGATCGGCGCCACGGGGTCGATCCTGATCGGCACCGCGCTCGACGAGCTGGAGCGCACGGGCGGGCGCTATGCGCTGGTGACGATGTGCGCGGCGGGCGGCATGGCGCCAGCGATCGTGATCGAGCGCGTCGAAGATTTCGTGGACTGAGGGGGCGCACATGGACCTGATCGGCCCCGTCTCGCGCAGCTATATCTCGCAGCGCACCAAGCTGCATTACGCCGACTGGGGCAACCCCGAGGCGCCGCCGCTGATCCTGCTGCACGGTGGGCGCGATCATTGCCGGAGCTGGGACTGGACGGCGAAGGCGCTGCGGGGCGACTGGCACGTGATCTGCCCCGACTTGCGCGGCCACGGCGACAGCGGATGGAGCCGCACCGGCCATTACCAGGTGATGGGTTACGTCTTCGATCTGCTGCAACTGGTGCTGCTCAACGATCTGGCGCCGGTCGCAATCGTGGCGCACTCGCTGGGCGGCAACGTCGCGCTGCGCTTCACTGGCCTCTATCCGGACAAAGTGCGCAAGCTGGTCGCGATCGAAGGGCTCGGCTCCTCGCCCGAACGGCAGGCGGAGCGCGAGGCGATGGGGCCGGAGGAGATATGGGGCGACTATTTCGAGAAGAAGCGCGAGGCGGCCGCTCGCCAGCCGCGCCGCTACGCCACGTTCGAGGATGCGCTGAGCCGCATGCACGAGGCGAACAGCTACCTTTCGGCGGAGCAGGCCCTCCACCTCACCCAGCACGCGGTGATGCGCAACGAGGACGGCACGTTCAGCTGGAAGTTCGACCCGCACGTCCACGCCTGGCCGCCCGAGGACATGACCTACCGCCAGATGGAAGCGCTGTGGAACCGGATCGAATGCCCCACGCGGCTGATCTACGGCAACGATAGCTGGGCCTCGAACCCGGCGAAGGACGGGCGCATCGCGCAGTTCCGCACCGCCACCGTGACCGACTACGACAACGCCGGCCACTGGGTTCACCACGACCGCTTCGACGACTTCCTGGCGGAACTGCGCGAATTCCTCTGAGCGGCGGAGCGCGCGCGATGAACCTCAGCCCCTACGACACCGAGGACTTTCCGGAGATCCGCGAAGGGGTGCGGCGGCTCTGCGCGCAGTTTCCCGGCGAATACTGGCGCAAGCTCGACGCGGCGCGCGAATATCCGACCGCGTTCGTGCGCGCGCTGACCGAGGCGGGCTATCTCTCGGTCCTGATCCCCGAGGAATACGGCGGCTCCGGCCTCGGCCTCTCGGCGGCGGCCGCGATCCTCGAGACGATCCAGGCGGAGGGATGCAACGGCGGCGCCTGCCATGCGCAGATGTACATCATGGGCACGATCCTGCGGCATGGGTCGGAAGAGCAGAAGCGCGAATACCTGCCCCGGATCTCCAGCGGCGAGCTGCGTCTCCAGGCCTTCGGCGTGACCGAACCGACCAGCGGCACCGACACGACCGCGCTGCGCACTACCGCGGTGCGCGAGGGTGACGAATACGTCGTCAACGGGCAGAAGATCTGGGCCAGCCGGGCCGAGCATTCGGACCTGATGCTGCTGCTCGCGCGCACGACCCCGCGTGAGCAGGTGGCGAAGAAGATCGAGGGGCTGTCGACCTTCATCGTCGACATGCGCGAGGTCGCGGGCAAGTCGCTGACGATCCGCCCGATCCGCACGATGATGAACCATGCGACGACCGAGGTGTTCTTCGACAACATGCGCGTGCCCGCGAGCGCGCTGGTGGGCGAGGAAGGCAAGGGCTTCCGCTACATCCTCTCGGGCATGAACGCCGAGCGGACGCTGATCGCCGCCGAATGCGTTGGCGATGCCAAGTGGTTCATCGCCAGAGCGAGCGCCTATGCGAAGGAGCGGCAGGTCTTCGGCCGTCCGATCGGGGCGAACCAGGGCGTCGCATTCCCGATCGCCCGCGCCTACGCCAATATGCGCGCGGCCGAGCTGATGGCGCGGGAAGCGGCGCGGCTCTACGAAGCGGGCAAGCCGATGGGCGCAGAGGCGAACATGGCCAAGATGCTCGCCGCCGATGCCTCGGCCGAGGCGGGCAATGCCTGCATCCAGACGCACGGCGGGTTCGGCTTCGCGGAAGAGTACGACGTGGAGCGCAAGTTCCGCGAGACGCGCCTCTACCAGGTGGCGCCGATCTCGACCAACCTGATCCTCTCCTACCTTGCCGAGCACGTGCTCGGCATGCCGCGCAGCTACTGACCGGTCCGGCAGCACGAAAAAGGCCGGAGCGGCACTGCCGCCCCGGCCCTTCCGCCGTCCAAGGTTCAGACCATCAGAAGACGAACCGCGCCGTCACCCGCGCACCGTGGCTGGTGCGATCCGAGGCGAGCGTGCCGGAGTAGGCCGCGCCGATGGTGAAGGCGCCCGAAGTGTAGTCGAAGCCCGCCTCGACTTCAGCCGAGTCCTTCGGGATCGCCGTGCCGACGACCGAGAACACCGGCCCACCCGCGGCGAACTGCGAGGACAGCCGTGCCGCGCGGTCGCCGAAGGCATGGTTCCACGACGCCGAGAGATAGGGCTGGAAGCCCTGCTGGCCGGCGTTGAAGCGAGCCTTGGCGCCGAGGCTGAGGAAGGTCGTCTCCTGATCCGCCTTGGCCACTTCGAGTGCCGCGGTGCCGTCAGTTTCGGCGAAAGCGTCGCTCTCGGTGCTGACGTGCGCCAGGCGGGCGAAGGGCGTGATCGCGGTGGTGCCCGCCATCACGTCGTAGCCGAGTTCGCCGAACACCTGCAGCGTGGTCGCGTCGCGATCGGACCGCAAGGTCTGGCTCAGCGGAGCGCCGGTGACGGTCCGGGTGATCTCCACCTCGTGCCAGGCATAGGCGATGCCGGCCGCACCGTGGAAGCCGCCGGCGGCGCCGACGGTGGCATGGGCCGCGAGGTACCTGCTGTCGACACTGGCCGCATCGCTGCGTCCGTCGCGGTTGAAGTCCGACCCGCCGATGCCGCCCGAGAGCGCGACCGCGAAGCTTTCCCCGCCGAAGCCGATGCCGGCGACGAGGCCCTTGTGGTCGGTCTCCATGCCGAAGCTGTCCGCACTGGCGTCGAAGTCGCCCCAGCCGCCGAAGGCCGAGCCCCAGATGAACGTGCCGGCAGCCTCCGGTGCGGCCATGCCCAGCAGGGCGCCCCGCAGGTGGCGGCTGTCGTCGGTCAGGCCGGCCAGCGTGCTGGCGTTGATCTCGCCCGACAGGTCGCCGAAGGTGGTGCTGGCGGTGGCCGCGTTCTGCGTGAGCACCGCTTCGAACAGCGGGTTGTCGATGCCGAGCGCCTGGACCGCGCCGGCCACGCCCACTTGGTTGGCGTTCGCCGCGACGTCCACGAAGTCGACGTCGTTGCGGTAGAGCGAGAGCGTGACTTCGTTGGCGCCGTAGCGGAGCAGCGGGTCGAGGAACGCGAGATCGGTGGTGACCGAACCGAAGGTGCCGGTAATCCCTTCCGCCCCCGTCAGGATGACGTAGTCGGTGCGCGGCGCGTAGTTGCCCTCTTCAGCAAGGACTGCGACGCTGGCCGTGCTGGCGATCGTCATCTCTCCGGTGGCGTCGACCCGGTCGGCCTGGCCCGCGGCGTTGACTTCGACCTCGTAGACCGAGCCGGCGGCGAAGTTCAGGTCGCCGGCGACCGTCAGCCTGCCGATCGAATTGCCCGGCGCCAGCGTGCCGTCATCGCCCACTTGGGTGTCACCAACCGAACCATTGCCGCCCAGCGTGCCGCCCGCGTTGACCGTCACGTTCGAAACGATCGAGCCGTTGACCGCCAGCTTGCCGCCATTGACTTCGGTTGGACCGGTGTAAGTGTTGGTGCCCGTGAGGTTGAGGATGCCCTCGCCCTGCTTGACGATCCCGCCAAGCCCGCCGATCGCGCCGGCGAATTCCGTGTTCTCCTCCTGATGGACGGTCAGCGTCTGCTCGCCGAGTTCGACCTTGGCTTCCTCTTCGCCTTCGAGCCCGCCGATGGTCTGGTCGTTTCCGGTCAGGTCGAGCGTGCCGCCGCCCAGGTTGAAGTCGGTGCCGGGATCGATGATCCCGCCGATCCGGACGGAGCCGCCGAAGATGTTGGTGACGCCCTCGAAGGCGTAGTCGCCCAGAAAGGCGAGCACCCCTTCCCCGCGCTTGTCGAGCACGCCCGAGCCCGAGAAGGCGCCGAGGAAATCGTAATCGTCGGAGCGGTTGAACACGAAGCGGCCGTCATTGACGATGTCGCCGCTGAACGTGCCTTCGGTGCCGCCCGCGCCGAGTTCGAAGAACCCATCACCCGCGGTCGTGACGTCGCCCTGCAGCGTGCCGGTGAGGACGAGGCCGCCGTTCGAGACGGTCGTGCCGCCGGTGTAGGTCAACGTGTCGGTGTCGACGGTGAACACTGCCTCGCCGATCAGCTCGATCCCGCCGGTGCCGGCGATGGTCAGCGTGTCGAGCTGGGAGACGAGGTCATCTTCGCTGAAATTGAGGACGAGCAGGCCGTCGGTGGTCACGGCGGAGGTAAGGATCGGCGAGCTAAGGCCGTCCTCGCCCAGGTCGACTTCGTTGACCTGGAGCGCGCCTGCCTCGCCGATCGTGACGGTGGCGAATTCACCGACGATACCCGCCGTCGTCCAGTAGCCCGCGGCGACCTCGAGGCTCTCGAAGCCGATGGAGGCCCCGAGCTGCTGCTCTTCGGTCAGTTCGAGGACGTCGCCGTCGAGCACGAGGCGGTCGATGCCCTCGCCCGCATCGACCGCGCCGACGATCTCGCTGCCGGTGCGCAGCGTCACGTGGTCGTCGAAGCCGCCGAGCAGGACCGCGACCCCCCTTCCGCCTGTGATCGAGCCCGCGTTGTCGAGGACGACCGGGCCGCTGCCGTCGCCCCAGACGCCCAGCTCGCCGCCCGAGATCGTGCCGGTGTTAACCAGCGTCGCCTCGCCGAAGTTGCCTAGGATCAGGCCGTGGCTCGCACCGCTGATCGTGCCGCTGTTGTCGACTGTGGCTTCGTCGAAGAAGCCGGCCACGACAGCGCCGAAATCGCCCACGCCGGTGATCGTGCCGCTGTTCGTCAGCGTCCCCACCCGCGTCGCTTCGGTGGGGCTTTCGGCCGCTTCGACGACCACGCCGAGAGTCGCGCCGGTAATGGCCCCGCTATTGGTGAGCGTCCCCGTGTCGGTCGCCAGGATCACCACCCCGTAGCCGGTGGTGCCGGTGATCGTGCCGCTGTTGGCGATCGTCCCGGTTATGCCGGTCTCGCCCTCGATCCCCTGCGGCTGGATGAGCACGCCGCCCGCGCCTTCGCCGGTGATCGTGCCGGCATTCTCGATCGTGCCGCCGCCCGAGAGGATCGCGCCGAAGCGCGCGCCGGTGACCGCGCCGCCCGCGGCGTTGGTCAGCACCGCCGCATAGCCATCAGCCGGCTGCCCTTCGAAGCTGTACATCGAGACGCCGTCAGACAGGGCACTGCCTTCGCCTGTGATCGCGCCGCTGTTG
This sequence comes from Altererythrobacter sp., assembly GCA_031178065.1. GTDB lineage: Bacteria > Pseudomonadota > Alphaproteobacteria > Sphingomonadales > Sphingomonadaceae > Pelagerythrobacter. Next base: position 16,165 of record JAPSJS010000010.1, on the reverse strand, counting down.
GCGACGGTACCGCCGCCGATCAACCGCACCCCGTCGTTGCTTTCGCCCCGGATCGTGCCGCTGTTGGTCACCTGTGTGCCGAACGCGGCGCCGACGAGTTCGTTCAGGTCCGCATCGAATACGTAAGCGGTGGTGATGCCCGTCCCGGCGCCGGAGATCGTGCCGCTGTTGGTCACGCTCGATTCCGCGGTGGCGATGGTCACCCCGGCGTCGGGAGCCGCATCGAAGCCGTCGTAGGCGCCCTTGCCACGAATCGTGCCGGCATTGACGATCGTCATCGCGCCGTCCGCACCGCCGTAGATTCCCGAGGTGGCGCCTTCGATGACGCCGGTAGCCTCGTTGGTGATCGTGAGGTCGCCGCTCGACCCCTGCATCACGCCCTCGGCGAAGGCGCTGGTGATCGTACCGCTGTTGGTGAGCGTCGCGCTGGCGAGATCGCTGCCGAAGCCGACGCCGAAGCCGCTGGTATAAGTGCCGCCGAACTCGCCGGTGCCTGCGATCGTGCCGCTGTTGACGACCGTGGCAGTCAGGTCGCTGCGGTCTTCCTCGCTGTCAAGCGCGGTGCCCTGAAGGAAAACGCCGCCCGCAATGCCGGTGATCGCGCCGGCATTCTCCACCGAGCCGCCGCCCGAGAAGATCACGCCGAAGCGCTCGCCGTCGATCTCGCCACCAGCCTGGTTGACGACCGAGGCGCTGAAATCCTCCTTCGCCTGATCGGTGAAGGCGTACATCGATATGCCGTCGGCAAAAGGCGCGCCCTCGCCCGCGATCGTGCCGCTGTTGGTGACGGTGCCGCCGCCGATCAGGCGCACGCCGTCGTTGCTTTCGCCAACGATCGTACCGCTGTTGGTCACTTGCGTGCCGACGGCGAGGCCGACGATGTCGCCGATCTCCTCGTCGTAGAGATAGGCCGTGGTGATGCCGCTGCCCGCACCTGTGATCGTGCCGCTGTTGGTCACGCTCGAACCTGCGGTGGCGATGGTCACGCCCGCGTCAGGCGGCGCGTCGAAGCCGTCGTAGACACCGTTGCCACGGATCGTGCCGGCGTTGGCGATCGTCATCGTGCCGCTGGAGCCGCCGTAGATGCCCGAGGTGCCGCCTTCGATCACACCGCCTTCCGCGTTGGTGATCGTCAGGTCGGCGAGCGAGCCCTGGCTGACCCCCTCGGCGAAGGCGCTGGTGATCGTGCCGCTGTTGGTCAGCGTCGCGGTGCCGAGATTGCTGCCGAAGCTGACCCCCATGCCGCCGGCCATGGTGCCACCGAAATTGCCCGTACCGCTGATCGTGCCGCTATTGGTCAACGTTCCGGTCTGTCCTTCGCGCTCCACCCCATCGAGCGCGTTGCCCTGGATGAACACGCCCTGCCCGTCGCCGGTGATCGTGCCCGCGTTGGTCACCGTGCCGCCGCTCGACAGCGCCGCGCCGGAGCGGACGCCGGAGATCACGCCGCCTTCGTCGTTGATCAGCGTGCCCGTGTAGCCCGCGAGATCCTGATCGTTGTGCGCGAAGATCGAGATGCCATCGGTGCCGCCGAAGGCGTTCTGCGCCAGTCCTTGGATCGTGCCCGAGTTGGTGATCGTGCCGCCGCCGGCAAGGCGAATGCCGTCGTCGTTCTCGCCGGTGATCGTGCCGCTGTTGACGATGGTGGTGTCTGCGATCGTGCCGGTCAGCGTATCGGTTTCCGGGTCGTAGACCGAATAAGTCACCACGCCGAACTGCGCGCCGGAAATCGCGCCGCTGTTGGTGATGGTCGAGCTCGTGCCGGACAGGCTGACGCCGCCATCGGGCGGTGCGCTGAAGCCGTCCCCCCGGCCGTCGCCGCGGATGCTGCCCGCATTGGTCAGCGCCACGCCGCCGGTTTCCGCCCGCACGCCTGACGTCTCTCCGGCGATCTCGGCGCCTGCGGCATTCTCGATCTCGAGGGTCGCGTCGGCAGGGGTCACCGCATAGACGCCTTCGCGCACAGTGCCGCGGACCGTGCCGTGGTTCTCGATCCTGCCGACATCCGCATCGGCGTAGATTCCGACCTCGCCTTCGGCGGTCTCGCCTTCCGCCACCGTGATGACCTGCGGTCCAGGCGCGTCCTGCGCCTGAGCAGCAGGCGTCAGTTGCAGAATGGCGAGGCCCGCGACCGCGCTGGTTGCCAGAAGGTGCGACTTGGATAACTTGGTCATGGCAGGAAATTCCCCTTGAATTCGTGCACGTGTGCGGAAACGCTGCCCGAAGCGCGCTGATGCGCCTCCGCCATTGTGCCCGCTCTGTTCGTTGCGCCCCCGACCGACAGGTGCCGGTCCGTTAAAATTTGTCGCGGTGAGCTAATTCACGCAAACACATGTCGTCTACCCAATGAATTTTAGGGTGATTCGGGGGTTCTGGGGGGAAACCGCGACATGCAAGGTGAAGGGGATTCGAAACGGGGGGCGTTTCACCTGGTGAGGACGTGGATCGTTGCCGCGGTGCTGCTCGCGCTGGCGGCGCTGTCAGGGCCGGCGGCCATGGCGCAGGACCCGCTTCCGGCCATCCAACTTCCGGTCATCCAACTGCACGCCGGCGAGGACGCGCCCGCGATCGCCCCCTATGTCCGCTATACCCGCGACGGGGGCGACATTGCAGCCCGCCCGCCGGCCCAAGTGCTCGCCGCCACGTCGAAGCGGATCGAGGGCCGCGGGGTCCATTTCGGCCCACCCGGCGATCGCACCACGGTCGCGCTCAAAGTCCGCAACGCCGGCGCAGTGGCGGGAAGCTGGATCCTTACCACCGGGCGCGGATCGCTGAGTCATTTCCGCCTCTACGAAGTGGAGGACGGACGACTGGAGCTGCTGGTCGATGGCACCGATCCGGAGGCCGCGCGCGAGAACCTGCGGACCTATCAGGCCTTCAGCACCGAGCTGGCGCTCGAGCCCGGGCAGGAGAAGACGATCCTGATCGATTTCCTGTCCGAGAACTCCACCTACATGCCGCTGCGGATCGAGACCTACGGCACGTTCTTCAAGGATCGGCGCACGAACATCGCGATGGTGTCGGGCGTGGTCCTCGGCGTTGCCGTGCTGATCTTCCTCAACTTCATGTTCTTCTCAATCACGGGCCACCGTGAGTTCGTGTGGCTGGCCGTGGCGGAGGCGTTCTTCGCGCTCAACACGATCCACTCGGAAGGCTACTTCACGATCTTCTTCCTGCCCGACGCGCCGCTGCTGGGCGTGGCGATCGAGGATTCGATCAAGTGCGCCTTCGCGGTGGCGATGACGCAGTTCGCCCGCAGCTTCGTGCGCACGGCCGAGACGTTCCCGCGGCGCGACCTCGTCCTCAGGACGTTGATCGCCGCCGGGCTCGCAGTGATCGTCCTCCAGGCGGGCCTGGCATTCTACGATCAGGCGTTCCGCGAGGTGCTGCATATCGGCACCTGGTTCATCACCGTCGCCGTCGCCCTGTTCCTGCCGTTCATCGGATTTGCCGCCATGCGCCAGATCGGGCGCCAGTTATGGCCGCTGCTGGTCGGCTGGGGCAGCCTCGCCCTGTTCATCATCTACGCGGCGATCGCGTCGATGGGCGTGTTCAGCTGGCTGCCGGTCAACTGGCACCTCGCCGGCCCGGTCGGGCTGTTCGAATCCATAATGGTCACCCTGGCGCTGGGGCTCAATCTGAAGAAGATCCGGGCCGCACAGCAGGAAGCGGATGCGAACTACGCCCGGTCGATGGCGGAGCGGCTGGCGATCAGTGAGCGGGCGAAGCAATTGGCCGAAGAAAAGGCCTTCGCGCTCGCGACGGTGAACAGCCAGAACGCGCTGCTTCATGCCTCTGGTCACGACAGCCGACAGGTGATCCTCGCGCTCAACAGCGCGATCGATGTGCTCAAGCGCAGCGACGAGACCGGCGCGCACCGGGAGCTGACCGAGATCCTGCAAAGCTCGTCCAACTACCTGAGCGAAATCGCCTCGACGACCATCTCGGGCGCCGCGATCGTGGGCAACGAGTCGGGCTTCATCGCACTCAGCGCGTTCAAGGGGCAGGCGCTGATCGAGCCGCTGATGATGATGTTCCGGACGCTGTTCGCGGGCAAGAGCCTGACGCTGACCGCCGAGGTGGAGGACCACGCGATCATCGTGTCCGATCGGCCGATGCTCATGCGGGCGCTCGCGAACCTGCTGAGCAACAGCTATCACTATACCGAAGCCGGGGGCGCCGCGGTTTCGCTGCGGGTCGACGCAGGGCGCGCGGTCATCGAAGTTTCCGATACCGGCGTCGGCATGACCCAGGCCATGGTCCGGCAACTCGCCGACGAGGCCGTGCCCCGCGCACGCGAGGAAGGCGCGGGGCAAGGAACCGGCTCCGGCTTCCGGTCGGCCAGGCGGCTGATCGAGCGACTCTCGGGATCGCTGGAGATCGTCTCGACGAGTCCGGCGGGCACCCGGGTGCAGATTGTCCTGCCCTGCGCCCAGGCCGTGGTCACGCCGTGTACCACGAGCGAGCTCGACGGCGCGCTGCCGGGCTGGCGCGTGCTGGACTTCGACCGGCGGGAAGCGTTCCGTGCCGCGCTCAAGTCGGCCAGGGCCCCGCAGGCGCGGGTCGTGGCGGCGACTTACGATGATACGACGGTCACGCGCGGGCGGCTGAGCGAGACCGTGGGGATGATGCTGATCAAGCCACTGTGCTGCGAGATGCGCGATCACCCGGCGCTTGCCGCGGTGTCAGAGGAGGTTTAGCTCCTGCGCCCGCTCCACGATCTTGCGGTTGTTCGATACGTCGAGCTTGCGCCGCAGCTCGGCAATATGGAACGAGACCGTCGGCTGTGCGATCGACAGCCGATAGGAGATCTCCTTGTTGCTTTCCCCTTGCGCAAGATAGTGCAGTATCGCCATCTGGCGTGAGGAGAGTGCGACCGGCGCTTCCGTCAGGCGGCTGAGGCCCTCCCGCATCTGCGGGGAGACGTAGACCTCGCCGGCGAGCGCTGCCTCGCAGGCGGCGATGATCTCCTCCGGAGGATCGGCCTTGCTCACCACCCCGCGCGCACCGAGCTTCAGCGCATAGTCGATTTCCTGGAAATGGCTTTCGCCGGTCAGGATGATCACCGTCATGTCGCGCGAACCGACGATCTCGGCGAGGACGTTCACGCCGCGCACGTCGGGCATGTTGAGGTCGAGGATGACGATGTCGACCGGCTGCGACTGGACGAAGGCGCTGGCCGTGGCCCCACGGTCGAGCGCCTCGACGATCTCGTACTTGTCGTGCCGCGAGAACAGCAGACGCAGACCGCTTTGCGTGATCGGATGGTCGTCGACGACGAGAATAGTGTGCTTGGTGGTCATCGCGGCATCCGCTGTGGCAACTCAGGCGATCTGCCCCGTAAGCCGCGCAAGGCGCAAGCCCCAATAATTCTTGGGTTTAGCCCGTAGCTCTCCGCCGTGGCTCGGCACCGCAAATGCATTACCAAACAGCAACTCTAATATTTGTTAGAATTCATGGAAGTAGATCTGGCGCAGCCGCCCAACAGTTCATCCCGCGTGTGGGGAACTTCATCGTCCGGCTGTCATTCCTTTTGGCATGACGCCGAGTGTGGAACCTGCGGACCTCGGTGCTGATCGAACGATCGAGTCGCTGAAGTGCCGCTCATCTCGGCCGCCAGACTACAGGCTGGAAGCCGAACTTCTTGTGCTGCTCGCATCCGCGCTGGCCAAACAGCCGGAGCATGTGGCGCAGGACTTGTGCGATCTGCTGGTCGATACGGACCTGGCTCACACGGCCGGCATTAGCATTCTGGCTGGGAGTGACGACAGGCGGCGGTTTCGCGAGGTCGCGCTGGCGGGGGCGTGGAGCCGTGCACGGGGCGCTCCGTCGCTCGGCGTGCAATCCTGCCACCGGGCGATCATGCAGGACCGGCCGCTCCTGCTCCAACAGCCCGGACTGCACTGCTCGGAGGCGAGCGGCGGCGCGCCAGTGCACGAGGCGCTGCTGTTCCCCTTCCATCATAGCGCGAGGCCGGTGGGGATCATCTGGCTGCTCTCGCACGACGAACGGCGCGCGTTCGACAGCGAGGACCTGCGCCTGATGGGATCCCTCTCCCGCTTCGCGAGCGCCGCATACCGGATGGACGCGATCTCGCGCGAGGAGCGGCAGCACAGCTTCGCGCAAGCCGAGCGCCAGTCGATGGAACGGCAGAAGGTGCTGGTGGCCGAACTGCAGCACCGCGTGCGCAACATGCTCTCGATCGTCCGCTACGTGTTCTCGCGGACCGTCGAGACGAGTGCGGACATCGAAGAAGCGTCCATGCACTTCAAGGGCCGGCTCGATGCGCTGGCGCGGACGCAGGTGATCGTCGCGCAGAGCCCCTCGGGTCTGGTCGACCTCGAAGTCATGATCCGCGACGAGCTCCTCAGCGTCGGCCAGGGCGACGGTGCCACGCTGATCATCGACGGGCCCCCCGTCCAGCTCGACACCGTCGCCGCGGAGAACATCGGCCTCGCCATTCACGAGTTGACGATGAACGCCATCAAGTTCGGCGCCCTCAGAGTGCCGGGCGCGACGCTCGATATACGTTGGTCGGTTAACATGGACAAACGCACGCGCCCGATCTTGGACTTACGTTGGATCGAAACAGGAGTACCGATCGTGCCAGTGGTGGGACAACGAGACGGATTCGGTAAAGAACTGATCGAAAAGGCACTTCCTTACCGCCTGGGAGCCGAGACCCGGCTCGATATCCATGGCGGCGGAGTGCGATGCTTCATCTCCACGCCAATCGAGACCCGCGAGACCGCGGCCGCCATGGAGGCGCCCGATGCGTGACCGACTGAAGGGCAAACGCATACTGGTGGTCGAGGACGACTACTTCATCGCCGCCGACATGACGCGGGCGCTGCAGCGCGACCAGATGATCGTGATCGGTCCGGTCGCCAGTGTGGACGAAGCGAACCAGAGCCTTGCCGATCAGGCGCCGGACGCAGCCATTCTCGACATCGAGCTGGGAAGCAAGACGTCCTACGGGCTGGCCGACCGCCTGATGGAGGAGCGGGTGCCGGTGCTGTTCGTGACCGGCTACGACGGCTGGCACTTGCCGGAACCCTATCTTTCGCAGCCGCGGCTCACCAAGCCGGCGGGCGACAAGGAGCTGATCTCTGCCCTTCAAGAGATGATCCGGAGCGCACCATGCTGAGCCGGACCTACGCCGTCTCGCAGCCCGAACAGACGGCGGTGCGCCGCCTTGGTTCGCTTGCCCGGCTTAGCGAAACGGACCTGCGCAAGATCGCGGATGCCGCGGCCGACGCACGCTATTTCCCCGGGCGGACCGAGATCGTCCGTGAAGGCGCCGAGCCGGCCAGGCCGACCTTGCTGCTGCGCGGCTGGGTCGCGCATCAGCGCATCCTGCCCGACGGCCGCCGGCAGATCGTCGGCTTCACCCTTGCGGGCGAACTCTTCGGGCGGAGCTGGAGCTGCCAGGATTGCGCGCTGACGTCCCAGGTCGCGCTGGACAACGTCGTCCTGTGCACGGCGCCGGAAGCCGAGCCGGGCTCGGGCCTCTCGCTCGCATACGAGAAGGAGCGGCTGGCGCACCGCCTGCAGCTGATCGACAACGTCACCCGGCTCGGGCGCATGGATGCCCGCGAGCGCGTCTGCGACCTGCTGCTCGAGCTTCTCGAACGGCTTCAGCGCTCGGGCGAGGCGGAAGGCAATACGTTCGCGATGCCGCTGACGCAGGAGTGCTTCGCCGACGCGCTGGGGCTTACGCCGGTTCACCTGAACCGCACGCTGCAGGCCTGCCGCAGGAGTGGCGATCTCTCGTGGCGGAGCGGCCGCGTGACGCTGCACGACCCTGCCGCCCTGGCGCGGAACCTTGGCCGCAAGCGCAATCGCCTCCAGCGGGACACAGGCTGAAGGCGAGCGATTTACCTTAACTCATGTTATTATTCACGCATAATATTCAGGAGTTTAGATAGACCGTTCTCCCTGCGGGACGAACCTGCCGACGTCCGAGAAACGAAACCCTCTGCGCCCGTTGATCCCGTGGAAACAGCGGGAATTCAGGCGATGACTTCACATGGACGGACCCACGGCGCGCTTGCCGCCGGCATAGCGCTTGCGGCGGGCGCGATCGCCCTCGCACTGAAGCAGCAGAACAGGCGGCGGCACCGGGACCACCCGGCGGACGATGCCCCGGGCTTCACCGCCCGGCGCGACTTCGGCCGCTACGAAGTCGTCGGGCGGAGCGTGACGATCGCCCGTCCGCGCACCGAGCTATTCGCCTTTTGGCGCGACTTCAGCAATCTCGCGCAGTTCATGGAGAACCTGATCGAGGTTTCCCCCGCCGGCACCGACGGGCATTCGGTCTGGACCATCCGCGGCCCTGCCGGCAAGTCGGTCCAGGTCGAGACCCGCATCGCCCGGGAAGTGGACGGCGCACTCATCGCGTGGCGCTCGGTCGAAGGCTCCGACATTGACACCGAGGGCCGGGTGACGTTCGAAGACGCGCCAGGCCAGCGCGGCACGCGGGTCGGCCTGATCATCGCCTATGTTCCCCCGATGGGAGAGGCGGGCCGTGCGGCCGCCAAGCTGTTCCGGCGCGAACCGGAGGTTCAGGCGCGGCACGATCTCAAGCGCTTCAAGATGCTGATGGAAACCGGCGAAATCGCCACCTCTGCGCGCCGCAAGGATGCGGCGCGCGCGGCCCAGATGGAGAATGCCTGATGCGAGCGCTGACATGGCACGGAACCAAGGACGTGCGGGTCGAAACGGTCGATGATCCGGAGATCGTCAACCCGCGCGATGCCATCATCAAGGTGTCGAGCACGGCGATCTGCGGATCGGACCTCCATCTCTACGACGGCGTCATTCCCGGAATGATGGCAGGCGACATCCTCGGCCATGAATTCATGGGCGAAGTCGTCGAGACGGGCCCCCGCAGCACCTTGCAGAAGGGGCAGCGCGTGGTGGTGCCTTTCACCATAAGCTGCGGCGGCTGCTTCCACTGCCGGATCGAGCAGTATTCGGCGTGCGAGAACTCCAACCCGGTCGAGAAGCAGGACGCTTCGGCAACGCTCTACGGCCACCCCATGGCGGGCCTGTTCGGATACTCGCATATGACCGGAGGATACTCGGGCGGGCAGGCCGAATACGTCCGCGTGCCGTTCTCCGACGTCGGGCCGATCGTGGTGCCCGACCATCTGGAGGACGAGAAGGTCCTGTTCCTCTCCGACATTTTTCCCACCGGATGGATGGCGGCAGAGAATGCGGAGATCCAGCCGGACGATACGGTGGCCGTATGGGGCTGCGGCCCGGTCGGTCTGTTCGCCGTTCAGGCGGCGCTGGCGATGGGCGCCGCGCGGGTGATCGCCATCGATCACTATCCGCACCGCCTGGAGCTTGCGCATAAGCTCGGCGCGGAGACGATCAATTTCCGCGAAACGCACGTGCGCGAGGCGCTGCTCGAAATGACCGGCGGCATCGGGGTCGACGCCGCGATCGATGCCGTCGGCATGGAAGCCCACGGCTTCGCGATCGACAACATGATCGACGTGGTGAAGCAGAAGGTTGGCATCGGCGCCGACCGCGCAAGCGTGTTCAAGCAGGCGCTGCTCGCGGTCCGCCCCGGCGGGCGTCTCTCGGTTCCGGGCGTCTATGGCGGGATGACCGACAAGTTCCCCCTCGGCGCACTGATGGAGAAGAGCATCACGGTCCGCGCCGGCCAGACGCACGTGCAGCGGTACACCGATCGGCTGCTCGCGATGATCGAGGAGGGGGTGATCGATACCACTTTCCTCATCAGCCACACGCTTCCCCTCGAAGAGGGACCGCGCGGCTATCGCTGCTTCCGCGACGAGCAGAACACCTGGACCAAGGTCGTGCTGAAACCCGGCATGGAAGCGGGGCAGTGATCCGCAAGGCCGACAAGGTGGCTGGCAACCCGTCGCTCCCTCGGCACCGCTCGTCGGATTCCATTCTTTTAATTGAGGCAGTTTAGTGCGCGGTTTTCCTCAAGGTTTCAAATACCTCTCCACCGAGAGGAGCATCCGATGAGACCTTCCCCAGCCGCCTCGCAGGACGTGCCCTGCCTCAGGCACCTCGACACGCTGGAGGCCGCGGCCCGGATGATGCGGGATACGGGCGCCAGGGTCCTTCCCGTGACCCAGGACGGCAAGTTCGTCGGTACGATCAGCGACCGCGACATTGTGATCCGCATGGTTGCGGAAGGTTTGGACGGCTGGCTCACCCGCGTCCGCGAGTTCATGACCGCGCCCGCGCTGTGCTGCCGCGTGGACGACGATCCCGAGAGCATCCTGCTGGCAATGGTCGACGCGAAGCTTGACACGATCCCGCTGCTCGACGCCCGCGACCGGGTCGTCGGCATGGTCACCGTTGACCAGATCCGCCGGGCGCATTCCGTCTTTGCGGACGAGATCGGCAGCCACATCAACGTCATCGCCGCCTGACGCGACCGGGGCACGAATGATTACCTACCGTCTGACGTTCCACGACGACCATCTGGGCGCCGCGAAGTACGTTGAATTCGAGGGACGAAGCCCTGCCGACGCCCTCCCGCACCTGGCCAACGAACGCCCGGGGCGGCGCGCCGAGCTTTCCCGCAGTGGAAACTACATCGCGACCCTGCGCCGCACGGCCACTACCGAAGGACTCTGGATCGTCGACCGGCCGGACGATCCGGTCAGCCGCCGCGCAAGCGAGACGGAATCGCGTTCGGTCTGATCCAGTATAGCGCGGCCTCGGCAGGCAGGCGGTAGAAGGGCCGCAGGATTGTTCCTGGCCGACGATGTCCCCCGGGCGAGCCGACGCTCCTCTCACGATCGGTTCGCCGCCTCCCGCCCGGCGGCAAGTTGGCCGCGTTGCCGCCGGGCGGGGTTTCCCTTTCGGAACAGCGGCGCGCGCTCAGTTGCCGCGATAGATCCGGTCCAGGATGTCCGCCACGGCCACCATGTCGCGGCAGCGCTCGTCGAAGCGGTTGTCCGCGGCAAGGCGCTGCGCCCAGTCGATCGCGGCCTTCCCGCCCCAATCGTCGGGCGGCTCCACCAGGGTTTGCGTGCGGGTCCCGTCGCGCCGGTATGCGGCAAAGTCGTAGAAGCTGCCGCCCACGTTCTCGACCGCAACCGAACCCTCCGTGCCGAACACGGCAAAACGAATGTCGGCGTCGCGCCCCGCGTGGTGGTTCCACGAGCAGTCCATCCGCGCGACGACGCCGCCAGCGAGTTCGATCGTCGCCATGGCGTAGTCCTCGACCGCCTCCGGCGACGGCGGGAGCCGTTCGCCGCCCGCGAAGAGGCGGGAGTCGATCGCCTGCACCTCGGGGAAGTCGAACATCCACAGGAGCAGGTCGACGAGGTGAATTCCGAGATCGATCACGCACCCTCCGCCGGAGAGCACCCGGTCGCGGAACCACGCCTTGTCCGGCCCATAGGCGTTGTGAAAGACCAGCTCGGCCCCGAACAGGCGCCCCAGTTCGCCCGAGCGGACGATTGGCGCAATCGCCTCGACGGCCCGCGTGAAGCGATAGGAGAAGTCGACCGCCAGCAGCCGGTCCGCCCGCCGCGCCGCCTCGACGACGGCGCGCGTTTCCGCCCCGTCGCGGGCGAGCGGCTTCTGGCAGAACACGGCGACGCCGCGTTCGAGCGCCGCGATCGCCTGCTCTGCATGCATCGCGCTTGGCGTCGCGATCACCAGCCCGTCGAGCCCGGCATCGAGCAGCGCCTCGAGATCCGGCACGTGCTGCGCGCCGGGGGCGGCGGCCTGGGCCGCACGGGCGGCTTCCTCGTCCGGCTCGACGAAGGCGACGGGGTCTACCGCGCCGGCAGCGATCAGCGCTTCCATGCGATGCCGGCCGATCCAGCCCGTGCCGAGAAATCCCGTCCGCGGCCGCATCGTCAGTAGAGAATCAGCGCCTTGACGAAGCCCTGCGGCTTGTCGCGCGTGGCGTCGAGCGCTTCGTCCAGCCGTTCCAGCGGGTAACGATGCGTGAAGAGGTGCGCCGGATCGAGCAGCCCGCCGGCGACCGCCTCGATCGCCCGTTCGATACCCGCCTTCTGCCGGCCGAGATCGCGCTCGTGAGCGTTGACGACGTCTATCCCCTTCCAGTTCCAGGCCTGCATGTCGACCTGCCGCGGCCCGTCCTGATGGTAGCCGGCGATCACGAGCCGGCCGCCCATCCCGACGAGCTCGCCTGCGAGCGTCAGTGTGCGCTGATCGCCGACGCATTCGATGACGCGCGGGCACATCTCGCCGCCGGTCAGTTCGCCGACCCGGTTTGCGACCGCCGCATCGTCGCCCGCCTGCAGCGTGAACTCCGCGCCGAGATCGCGGGCGAGTTGCAGCGATTCCGGCCGGCGCGAGATGGCGATGACGTGCGCTCCGGCCTCGCTGGCGAGACGGGTGAGCACCGCCCCGAGAAAGCCGATGCCGATGATCGCCACGGTCTGGGCGGCGCGAATGTCGCTCCGCTCGAAGATGTTGAATGCGCAGCCGAGCGGCTCGCCCGGGAACGGCATGCCCTCGAGCGCCGGCGGCAGCTTCACCAGCGCATCGGCCGGGGCAATGTCCATCTCGCGGTACGAGCGGTGGGACAGCGTTGCGACCCGATCGCCTGGCAGTAGGCCTTGCACGCCGGGTCCGACGGCGTCGATCACGCCCCAGCCCTCGTGCCCGAGTTCGCCCGGTTCGAGCGGAAACTGTTGCCACTCGGGGCCGGACCATGGGCCCAGGTTCGAGGCGCAGACGCCGCACCCCTCCAGCCGCACGCGGACTTCGCCGGGGCCGGGCACGGGCGCTTCGACCACTTCGACGGACACCTCGCCGGGCCCGCGGACCACCGCCGCCCGGATCGCAGCCGAAGCGCTCATGCCGCGCCGTTCTCCGCGGCGATGAAAACCTCCAGCTCCGACCAGGCGATGTCGTCGGTCATCTGCTCCGGCGGGTGCTTGCAGAAATAGGCTGCCGCCGGGATCACCGGCCCGGCAAGCCCGCGGTCGCTTGCGACCTTGGCGCAGCGGATGAGATCGATCGCGACCCCGGCGGAGTTCGGGCTGTCCTCGACCGAGAGGCGCAGTTCCAGGTTCATCGGCACGCCGCCGAACAGCCGCCCCTCCATCCGCAGGAAGCAGACCTTGTTGTCATTCTGCCAGGCGACGTAGTCGGATGGGCCGACATGGATGTTCTCGTCCGCGATCCGCTGCGCCGCGACCGACTGGACCGCTTCGGTCTTTGAGACTTTCTTCGATGCGAGACGCGTACGCTCGAGCATGTTGAGGAAGTCCGTATTGCCACCGGTGTTGAGCTGGTAGGTCCGCTCCAGCTTGACACCGCGCTTGCGGAAGAGGTCGGTCAGCACGCGGTGCACGATCGTCGCGCCGAGCTGGGCCTTGATATCGTCGCCGATCACCGGGACGCCTGCCGCGCGGAAGCGCTCGGCCCAGTCGGCGTCGCTGGCGATGAAGACGGGGATGTTGTTCACGAAGGCCACCCCCGCCTCGAGCGCGCACTCGGCGTAGAATTCGCTCGCACGTTGCGAACCAACCGGGAGGTAGTTCATCAGGACGTCGGCCTCGCTTTCGCGCAGGGCGTCGACGATCTCGCTCTTGCTGGTCTCCGGCGCGATGGCGACGGTGAAGCCGCGGTCGGCCGGCTGCTCGGTCATGTGCGCGGCCACCCCGTCGAGCACCCGGCCCATCCGGACCCGTGCGCCGCTTTCGGGCACCCGTTCGCAGAACACCGTGGTGCAGTTCGGCTTGGCGAAGATCGCCTCGGACACGTCGCGCCCGACCTTGCGCGCGTCGACGTCCCAGGCGGCGACCACGCGGATGTCCTCAGGCCCGTAGCCGCCGATCTCGCGATGCATGAGCCCCGTGAAATCGTTCGCGCCCGCGCGATAGTGGGAGAGGCCCTGCACGAGCGAACTGGCGCAGTTGCCCACGCCGACCAGTGCAACCTTGATGTCTGCCGGTTCAGGAGCTCGCATGTGCAGCCTCTCTTGTCGCCTCGGGAATGAAATGGCGCGTGCGGCTCTGCGGTTCCGGGGGAGCGTAGCGCTCCACCATGCGGCCGCAGAAGTCGGCGAATTCCTGGGGGTCGCGGGCACAGCTCGTGTGGTGCGCCTCGACCCCGAGATGCTCGGGCGTGAAGCAGAAGGTCACCAGCAGCTCGAACTCGGCCAGCGATTCCATCATCCGGTCGAACCAGTCCTCCCATCCCGGCCGGAAGCTGTCCGCCCACGAAAGCCCGGTGCGCAGCTTGCGCACGCCGAGCTGCCGCATCCAACTCACCGCATCGTCGAGCCGCGGATCCTCGAAATGGAACCACTGCATCAGGCCCATCCTGTCGGCACAGCGGGCGTAATAGTCGAGCGCAGGCTTGGGCGTGCCGTCCTCGCGAATCAGGCCCATGTAGAAATGGCGGTAGTAGCTCGACCCTTCCGCCTCCCGGTGGCGTGTTTCCGCGCCCCAGCTGTGCGGCAGGTCGAACAACGAGTACCAGTAGACGTTGGGCACCCGGTCCAGCAGGAGCTTGGCGGTGGTCTTGAGGCCGAAGATCTGCACTTCCTCCGCCCCGAAGCTGCCGACGCCGACTTCGGTCGCCCAGATCGGCATGTCGGGCACTTCCCGCTCGATCTCCGCGATCTTCTCCGGCCAGGCGTGGATCGGCCACAGATTCCAGTCGAGCGGGAAACCGTGGACCGCAACCACGTCGACATGGTCGAGCACCCCGAGATCGCGGATCCGCCGGAGCCAGGCGGGATCGATCGGCGACATGCCGCCGAGCACCCGCGTCAGCTGCGGATTGACTTGGGCGATCGCTCGCGCCGCACGGATCGCGGTGTCGGCGTAGATCGACCAGTCGGGGTCGAGTTCCAGATTCCAGTGCGACTTGTTGTTGGGTTCGTTCCAGATCATCGCGGCTTCAATCACCGTCGTTCCCCCTTGCCGGATAGACGGCCGCCGGGCCGTATTGCGCGTAAGGCACCTCGGCGACCCGGCAGAGGTAGACCTCCGGCTCGGGCTGCGCCTCGATCGAGAATCCGGACGCGCGCAGCATCGCCTGGCTGCACGCGGCGTTCGGCGCCCACCAGTTCGTCCAGTCCTCGGCAAAGGCATGCTCGATGAAATGGAGCCGCGGATAGGCGGGATTGTCGAAGTAGTCGGGCGGGCGCGTGGTGCCCGGCACATGAAATGGATGATCTCTGGGCACCTGCAGGACCGCGTCGGTGCCTTGCTGCATCGTCTGGAACAGCATGAGATCGCGCGCGACGTGCTCCCGGATCAGGTCGAGCGCCAGCAGCGGGTGCCGGAGATGGTAGAGCACGCCCATGAAGATCACGAGATCGAACCGCTCGCCCAGCTTGCCGACGTCGTAGACCGTCAGCTTGCGGTACTCGATCCCCTCGATCCCGAGCGCCTGGGCCACGAATTCGGCTTGCGCGAGGTAGCGGTCGTCGCTGTCGACGCCGAGCACCCGATCGGCTCCGCGACGCTTCATCTCGATGGCGTAGAAGCCGGCATTGCAGCCTATGTCGAGCACCGACATACCGGCCATGTCCTCCGGCAGAACATGCGCGAAGCGGCGGTACTTGAAGGCCGGATAATCACCGAGGAAGTGATCCTCGGCCGTGTGCACGCCGCCGCCGAGATCGATGTTCTGAAACCAGGGGCCCAGCTCGGCCACGCGCGCCTTCAGGTACGCGGCGCGATCGTCCGCCGCTTCTCTAACCGATGCGCTCAACCGATGCATGGAACTCCCTCGTTGATGCTGCAGACCTTCGCGCCCCACGAGCCGACCTCGAGTCGCGTCACCGAGGCGGGGTCGACCGAGAAGCGCAGGAGATTGTCGAGCGAGAGCCCCAGAACGCCCGCGACGACCGCGCGGATGACGTCGCAATGGGTGACCATGGCGATCACTTCACCCGGTGAGGACCTCGCGCTGTCGCGGACATGGGCTAGCGCGCGATCCTGCACCGCCGCCATGCTTTCCCCGTCGGGCGCCGTCGCGACCGAGCGGGCGGCGTTCCAGTCGCGCCAGCGGGGATCGTCCTCGAGCTCTGCATAAGGGCGCCCTTCCCACTCGCCGAAGTCGACCTCGTCCAGCGCAGGTGCGACGAACATCGGGACTGCGGTTCGCGAGGAGATGATGGCGGCGGTTTCCCGCGCGCGCACGACAGGACTCGTTTCGATCCGGTCCAGCC
>JAPSJS010000054.1 GCA_031178065.1 Altererythrobacter sp. | reverse complement strand
ACCGCATGAAGCGAGACCGCGAGGTTGACCCCGATCTCCTCCCCGCAGCGTTCCATCATCGGCACGACCCCGCTGGTCGAGAGCGTGATCCGCCGCTTCGACAGCGCCAGTCCGTCGCCGTCCATGACGAGGCGTAGCGCGTCGCGCACGTTATCGAAGTTGTAGAGCGGCTCGCCCATGCCCATCATCACGATGTTCGTCAGCAGCCGGCCGTCCGCGGTGTATTCGGCCTCGTCGGCATCCTCGCCAACGTCCATCCGGCCGCGCGGCCACTCGCCCAGCGCGTCGCGTGCGAGCATGACCTGGCCGACGATCTCGCCCGGTGTCAGATTGCGCACGAGCTTCATCGTGCCGGTATGGCAGAAGCGGCAGTTGAGCGTGCAGCCGACCTGGCTCGAGACGCACAGCGTGCCGCGATCCGCGTCGGGGATGAAGACCATCTCGAACTCGTGCCCGTCGGCGGTCCGCAGCAGCCACTTGCGGGTGCCATCGCTGGAGTGCTGTGCCTCGACCACCTCGGGCCGCCCGACGACGAAGCGCTCCGCGAGCCAGGGACGCATGGTCTTCGCGATGTCGGTCATCGCTTCGAAATCGGTCGCGCCGCGGTGATAGATCCAGTGATACACCTGCTTCGCGCGCAGCTTGGCCTGCTTGGCATCGAGCCCGGCGCCGGCGAACAGTTCCGCGATCTGCGTTCTGGGCACGCCGATCAGATCGGCGCGGCCGTCGGCGCGCGGCGTGATGTCACGCGCGACGGGTACCGGATCGACGGGTCCGGGAATGGGCATGAGTGCGGTATCGGCCATGGAGGGGCGCATATAGGGAGGCGCGCGTCTCAACGCAAAGCCTGTCGCTGGTTAGGGGGCACGGCCTGCCAAAAATGGCAGCACTCCGACGGTGGCGGGGGCCTTTCGGCGCTTTATCTACGAAATTCCTCGGCTCGTCGCTGAATATGTGGCTGAGAAACCACACAAATGTTGTTGTGACAGGTTCATGAAACCGGTTCGTGGTGGCCGCCGTTGAGGTGGTCCAGGCGGGCGGCTGAAAAGCCAAGCGCCGGACAACCACGGAGTAGTTATGAAAAAGACGATAGCACTCATCGCCACCGGGTCCTTGGTGGCCCTAGCCACACCCGCGATGGCGCAATCGACCGAGGATTCGCCGTTCCATGGCCCGCGTGCCGGTGTGCTGGTCGGATATGACCAGACCGGTGCCGGGAGCAGCGTGGACGACGACGCCAACGAGGACAACAACGACCAGTCGATCGAAGGCGTCGGCTATGGTGTGGAAGTCGGCTACGACCTCGACACCGGCGGCGCGGTGGTCGGCATCGAGGGCGAGTACATGGACTCGACCGCCGATACCGAATTCGAAGACGGTGACTTCGAAGGCTTCGGCCTCGGCAGCCTCAAGGCGAACCGCGACCTCTATGTCGGCCTGCGTGCCGGCGTGAAGGCCACGCCCAACACGCTGGTCTATGCCAAGGGCGGCTATACGAACGCCAAGTTCGACGTTCTTTCGAACGACGGCACGACCGAGTTCTCGAACGATATCGACACCGACGGCTACCGCATCGGCGGGGGCGTGGAATACGCCATGAGCAACGGCGTGTATCTGAAGGGCGAGTATCGTTACTCGAACTATTCGGAAGCCGAGATCGACATGGAAGACACGCTGCCCGACAGCGAACGCTTCGACGTCGACCTCGACCGTCACCAGGTCATGGCGTCGGTCGGCTACCGCTTCTGAGCCTCGGTACAGCGCCAATGAAGAAGGGAAGGGCGGGGCTTCGGCTCCGCCCTTTTCATATCAGCCGCGGCGGATCCACCCGGTGACCGAATAGCGCGGCGCAGGCGCGAACGGCGCGACGATGGACACGCTGTGCGACTGGGGAACCCGAAAGAGGTTGAGGACATTGAAGCCCGGAACCATGGCTCCGGTTACCTCGCCCGTGGCATCGTGGAACTGCAACAGTCCTCCCCATTCAGGCTGCCATTCGGGGCTCAGGTTGAGAACGTAGGCGGCGACCCTGTTCTTGCCTTCGACATCGTCGTCGTGACGCGTCAGGAAATGCCCCGGCAGATAGCGCGTGGCCTGACCGTCGACCAACGCGACGTCGGGGTCGCCCGTCAGTTCTCGCCACATCTCGATCGCGGGGGCGCTGTTCATTGCCTCGAGCAAGCGATCGACGGGAAATCCGCGCTCCGAGCGTTCCGATGATTGCTCCGAGACGCGCACGGTCTCGTAGACGTACTGAAAGCCCTTCCGGGCACCTTGATGGATCGCCTGTTCGAGTTGCGCCGCCTGCTCGGGCGTGAGCACCTCGATCGATTCCGGGCCGAGATCCCAGGTTCGTTCGCCCTGATTGAAGGTCCTCCACCAAGGGGCGGCCTGCAGGAAAGCGTGCAGCGCCTCCGCCGCCTCGCGCGGGAGGAAGTCCGGTATTCGGATGCGGCCATCCCGCGTGAAGGCCTGCGCCGCGTCAGCGATCTGGTCGGGCGAGGAGGCGGGATGAAAATCGGTCATGAGGTCACTCGCGCACAGCCGACGGTGGCGGCGTCGATCGCGGTGGCGGCGCCGGTCAGGTCGTATCGATCGGAAAAGCGCCGACCGCGCGAATCGCGTGCGTTGACGGTCATCCGCCCGGCCGCGCGCATCGCGGCCACGATCGCCGCGTCCATCGCCTTGTCGCGGGCCCAGGCGTCGCCGCCGCCGCCGGTCAGCTCGAAACGCCTGTCGCCAACCGTGAGCGTGATCGCCGCGTCCTCCGCGAGCTTGCGCGAGAGGCGCAAGTGGACTTGTCCGCGTGCGTTCCTGCGCGGCCAGGTGCCGACGCTGGCGAAGGCGCGGTAGTCGCTTTCCCGGTCGTTCTCGTAGGGCTGCGCGATCGCGTAGCAGCGCGGCACGCCCGGGTCGCGGAAGGCGCCCCAGCTCGAGAACACGCCCAGACTGTCGCGTGCGGAGAGCGGCGCGGCGAGGATGAGGGCGACAATGCCTGCGAAGTAGAATGGCCGCCCGTGCGAACGCACGGGTCCAGCTAACGCGCGAAGAAGGCGCGGCAAGCGTGTCACGAGGAGCTCCGCCGATGCGGGGTATCGCGCTCCACGCGTTCCATTTACGCCCCCGCCCTGGCGACCGAGGCTGGGTAGGTGATCGAGACGACCTCCCATTCCTTCTCTCCGCCGGGCAGGCGCACCGTGCGCAGATCGCCCACTGCTGCCCCTCGAAGGGCGCGCGCGAGAGGACTGGACCAACCGATGCGGCCCGAACTCGCGTCCTGCTCGTCATCGCCGACGAGAGTGACGATCTTCCGCGCATCGTCCTCATCCGCGAGCGTGACCGTCGCGCCGAAGAAGGCGCGGCTGCGGTCTGGCTGATCCGCCGGATCGACTACCCGCGCGGCTTTCATGCGCCGGGCGAGGTGCGCCAGTTCACGGTCTATCTCGCGCATGCGCTTGCGCCCGTAGAGATAGTCGCCGTTTTCGCTCCGGTCGCCGTTGCCGGCGGCCCAGCTCACGATCTCGACGATCTCCGGCCGTTCGGTGCCGAGCAGATGGTCGTACCGCGCCTTGAGCGCGGCGAGGCCTGCCGGGGTGATCGGGTTGGTCGGGGCGTTGCTCACCGGACGCCCTTAACAAGATTCGTCAGCCGGGCAAAAGCCGGATCGCAGGCCGCCCGCTCCGCCGTCGCTGCGTGCGTTTCAGCCCGGCGAGGACTTGCCGAGGAACTGACTGATCCCCTTGGGCTGGCCGTAGCGAATCCGGTCGGGGTACATCGTCTCGTAGACGACCGCGTTCTCGAGCACGCGCTGAACGTAGTTCTTGGTCTCGAAGTACGGGATCTCCTCGATCCAGCGCAACCAGTCGACTGCTCCGGTGCGCGGATCGCCGTTCTGGCGCAGCCACTTGTTCACATTGCCGGGCCCCGCATTGTAGGCCGCGACGGCGAGCGGATAGCTGCCGCCGTAGTTGTCCATCATGCGTGCGAAGTAGGCGTTGCCCAGCCGCACGTTGTAGTGCGGATCGCTCGTGAGATTGCCGTAGTTGTAGCTCATGCCGAGCTTGCCGGCCTGCTCGCGCGCGGTCCCCGGCATCAACTGCATCAGCCCGCGGGCACCGGCGTGGCTGACGCGGTCCTGGTCGAACTCGCTTTCCTGCCGCGCGATGGCGTGGACGATGGTGAAGTCGGTGCCTGTCGGCTGGGATACCGTGGGGAACCCGACCCTCTCGAACCCCGCGATGTTCTTCTCCGGCGCAGTGCGGCCGATCACCACGGCGAGTTCGGGCAGGCGCAGTTCCTGCGCGAGTTCCGCCACGAGCTGCATCTCGGCGGCGTCATCCGCGGATTCGGCCAGCGCGGTGAAGAAATAGCGCTCGGTGCGCCAATCGCCGCTTCCCCGCGAGAGTTCGCGAACGGCGAGCGCCAGGGGGTTCGAACGGAACGCAGCGCGCTGCTCGGCCGTCGGTTGCGGCGGTGTGGCTGCACCGAACGTCGGCTTGGGGCGCCCGAGGCGTTCCAGTGCGAGCAGGCCATAGTAATACTCGGGGTATTGCGCGGCCATTTCCCAATAACGCCGCGCTTCCCCGGCATTCCCGGCGCGGTCCGACGCGAGCCCCGCCCAGTAGAAGCCCTTGGAGCGCGTCTGCGGCGTCCGTGCGGCCGCGCCATAGCGGTAGAACAATGGTGCGGCGGTGTTGCCGTCACCGAGGCTCCACAGAGCCTTGGTGCCGCCGAGCCACATGAGCGAGGTGTAGTCGTCGCGCAGGCGGTAGCTCATGCCGGAGATGTCGGCGCCCGGCGCGAAGAGATCGTCGACCTTGGATGCGATCTGCACCGCCGGCCGCGCGCCCGCGCCCTTCGCGATGCGCAGCGCCTCGGTCACGTAGTCCTCTGCATCGAACGGCAGCGCGGCAAAGGCCGGACGGTTGGCGAGCAGATCGATCGCCTGCGGAAGCTGGCCGCTGGAGCGGTAGTAGCGTGCGAGCGTGTAGACGTAGCCCGGATCCGTCCGCGCGTTGCTCGGGATCGGCAGCCCGGCCGTGGCCGGGTTCTGACTCTGGAGAAGCGACAGCCGGGCCATCGCCATCGGACGGTAGCCGGGCGAAATATTGTTCATGTGGCGCGCCGCCGCGTCGGCCTTGCCCTGCCACAGCAGCGCCGCCATGCGCGCGTCATGGTCCTCGACGGTAAAGCGCGACCCGAACAGACCTAACATATAGGCCTCGGCCGGCGTGCTGATGTCGCCACCGCGCCAGGCCGCGCGTGCGACTTCGAATGCCTCGGGCCGCTGCAGCCCCGCCAGGGCGAGGGCGTAACGCGCGCGCGCCGGATTGCTGAGCGGCGGGTTGCGATCGAAATAGGCGACGAGCTGCTCGGGCGTCGGCGCGTCGCGTTCCAGTGCGCCTTCCGCCCTGCCGCGGATCACGTCCATCCGCGGGAATTCGGGGAAGGCGAGGGCGAAGCCGGCGTAAGCCGCGAATCCCATGTGGTCGTTCGAGGTCAGGAACTTCCATCGTTCGACCGCCTGCCCGATCTGCGAGGGCACGGTTGCCGCCAGCGAATGGCGCGCGCTCTCCACCGCATCTTGCTGGGCAACCAGTGGGACCGATGCAGTGAGGACAGTGGTGGCGAGGAGGGCGAGACCGTACAAGGGAATTCGTGTCATGCTGGACATCGTGGCCCCCGGCTCCTTATCAGGCGCTGAATGAAGAGTTCCATCGCGCAGGATACTGCCTCGCGCCTTGGGCAGGAACAAGGATAGTGGCAATGTTTTCCGGCTCGATTCCGGCTCTGGTGACTCCTTTTCGCGACGGAACGTTCGACGAGGCGGCTTTCCGCCGTCTGGTCGACTGGCAGATCGATAACGGCAGCAAGGCGCTGGTCCCCTGCGGCACGACCGGCGAGGCGTCGACGCTTTCGAACGCCGAGCACCACCGGGTGATCGAAATCTGCATCGAGCAGGCCGCCGGGCGGGTGCCCGTGATCGCCGGATGCGGCAGCAACGACACGCGCAACGCGCTGTTGCACATGAATTTCTCGAGGAAGGCCGGCGCCGCGGCGGGCCTCTGCGTCGCGCCTTACTACAACCGGCCCGGACAGGCCGGCATCATCGCGCACTTCAGCTATCTCGCCGAGCATTCGGACCTGCCGATCGTGCTTTACAACGTGCCGGGCCGCACGGTGACCGATATCGAGCCGGAGACGGTGTGCGAGCTAGCGCAGCGCTATCCGGACCGCATCGTCGGCATCAAGGATGCAAGCGGTGATCTCAGCCGCGTGACCGATCACCGGATGGGGATCGGCAAGGACTTCTGCCAGTTATCGGGCGACGACGAGCTTGCGCTACCCGCCAACGCCGCGGGTTCGGTCGGCTGCATTTCGGTGACGGCCAACGTCGCCCCCGCGCTCTGCGCCGAGTTTCAGCAGGCCTGCGCCGACAACGACCTCGTCCGCGCGCGCGAGCTCAATGATCTGCTCTACCCGCTGCACTACGCGATGTTCGAGGATGCGAGTCCCGCGCCGGTCAAGTATGCGCTCAGCCGCGTGCACGACTGGATCCTGCCGGGCGTGCGCCTGCCGCTGGTCGAGTGTTCGGAGCATGCGAAGAAGGCCGTCGATGCGGCGCTGGAGCACGCGCGGCTGGTCTAGCTCCCCTCGCCGCAATAGATCAGGCCGGTCTCCGGCAAGGTCGCGGCACCTTCGACGAGCATGGCCTTGGCCGATTCGGCGAAGCGCAAGGTGATGTTGTCGTCTTCTTCCGCGCCGTCGATCGCACAGATCGCATCAATCGTGTAGCCGCCGGTCGACTTCTCGATCCTGGTGAAGTCGCAGGCAATGTCGTCGGGCGCGGTCAGCCCGTCGCGTGTCAGTGTCCAGGCTTCGCTGCGGCATTGCTCGGCGCTCTCCGCCCAGCGGCCGACATAGCGGAACGTGGCGTCGGATGGGGGCAGGGTGGTGCCCGGTGCGCTAGCCGATCCTTCGCCGGCATTCTCGCCGGTTTCCTCCACCAGTTCGGCAACGGCTTGCGTGCCGGGGGAGGGAGAAGCCTCACCCTCCGGCGACGGAGAGCAGGCTGCCAGAACTGCGGCCCCGCCCACGATCATGCCGCGCCAATCAGGCATGCGCATTCATTTCCTCGAGCGCCTTGCGGCAATCGTCGGCGCACTCGCGGCACATCGTCGCACAGCGGCGGCAATGGGGATTATCGTGCTTCTCGCATTCCGCCGCGCAGACCTCGCAGACCTCGATGCAAGTCTGGAGGATCGACTTGATCACCGCGACGTCGCCCGAGGTCCGCCGGGTCGCCACGCGATAAGTCGCCTCGCAGATGTCCGAGCAATCGCTGCACAAGCGGATGCAGCGGCGCATGTCGGCGTCTTCGGCGCTGCAGGCGTCGGCACAGGAATTGCAGATCGCCGCGCAGTACATCGCGTGCTTGACCGCCTCGGCCAATGGCTCGTTGAAATCCGCACCCACTTGCGGGTGCTCCGAAATCATTTCCTTGATCGACATGGGATACCTCCTTCGCTGGCTTAGCGAGCGAAGGCGGGGGATAGTTCCGCGTGGGTCTTTCGCACAGTCGCCGTTCCGTCTATGTTCCCGTGATGGATATGACTGCAACGATCGTCGCCCTGCTGGCACTCCTCGTCGGCGCCGGACTGGGCTGGTTCTTCGGCTCCCGCCCCGCGGCTGACTGGAAAGCGCGTTATGGCGAGCGTGACGCCGAGGCGAAGGAGCTTGCGGGGAAGCTCTCGCGCATGGCGCCTGAACTGGCGGCGATGAGCGAACGTGCGGCGCGGGCCGACGACCTCGCCGCGAGGCTTGATGCCGCGCGTGAGGAACTGGCGGGCCTCAAGGCCGAGCGCGCCGCGTTCGAGGAACAGAAGCGGCTGCTCGAGGAATCGCGCGCAAACCTGCTCAAGGAATTCGAGAACACCGGCGCCAAGGTCTTGGGCGCCGCGCAGGAGCGGTTTCTCGAGCGAGCGGCGGAACGGCTCGGCCATTCGGAGAAAGCCTCGGAGGAGAAGATCAAGGCGCTGCTCCAACCAGTGGGCGATCGGCTGAGGAAGTACGAGGAGCAGGTCGCCACGCTGGAGGAGAAGCGGACCGACGCCTTCGCAAGGCTTCACCAGCAGATCACCGAAATGCAGCGCGGGCAGGAGGAAGTGCGGCGCGAGGCGCAGCGGCTCGGCAATTCGCTGACCAATGCGCCCAAGGCGCGTGGCCGCTGGGGCGAGCGGGCGCTGCAGAACGTGCTCGAACAATGCGGCCTCAGCCAGCATACCGACTTCATCCTCGAACATTCGATGGAGACGGACGAAGGCCGCTTGCGGCCGGACGCCATCGTCAGGGTGCCGGGGCAGAAGAAGCTGGTGATCGACGCCAAGGTCTCGCTCAACGCCTACCAGGCCGCGTTCGAGGCCGACGACGACGACGAGCGCCGGCGCCACCTCGATCTCCATGCCCGATCGATGCGGGGACACGTGCAGACGCTTGGGGCTAAGAGCTACCAGAGCCAGTTCGACGAGGCGCCCGACTATGTGGTGATGTTCGTGCCCGGCGAGCACTTCGTCGCCGCCGCGCTCGAACACGATCCGGAGCTGTGGGATTTTGCTTTCGAGAAGCGCGTGCTGCTGGCGACACCGACCAATCTCGTGGCGATCGCGCGTACCGTGGCGCAGGTCTGGCGGCAGGACACGATCGCGCGCGAGGCGATCGAGATCGGCAAGGCGGGTGCCGAACTCTACGACCGCCTTGCCATCGCGGCCGAGCACATGAAGCGCGTTGGCGGCGGGCTTGAAACCGCGGTCAACAACTACAACAAGTTCGTCGGCAGCTTCGAGCGCAACGTGCTTTCCTCGGGCCGCCGCCTGAAGGACAAGGGGATCGAGATCGGCAAGCGCGAAATCGACGAAGTGCCGCTTGTCGAAAGTGCGCCGCGCTATACCGCGGAAGATTCGAACGCTACGGAAGAGCCTGCGCTGCCAGTGGGTAGCGATAGCGAATAACCGAAGAGGACCTGCCGATGCGCCCGACGATCTGCCTTGCCCTGACGCTCTCGCTCGCGCTTGCCGCGTGCGGAGAAGGCAAGGCGCCGTCGGAGAAGCTGAAGGACGCGGCCAAGGGGCTGGTCGAGGAAGCGGCAGGCAAGATGCCGCCCAAGCTCGCCGAGGGTCCCTATGCTCCGCGCGATGAATGCACCGGGCTTCCGGGCGCCGACGCCTTCCGCCAGCAGCTTGCGCAGGCGGTGAAGGCGCGCGACGCCGAGGCGCTAATCGCGCTCGCGGCGCCCGACGTGAAGCTCGACTTCGGCGGAGGCGCAGGGTCGGCGCAATTGCAGGCCCGTCTGGGCGAAGACAATCCGACGTTGTGGGATGAACTCGATGTGCTGCTGACGCTCGGCTGCGCAGCCGAGGGGCAGGCGGGTATCACATTGCCGTGGTACTTCGCGCAGAAGATCGATGCCGTCGATCCGATGGCCGGCATGATCGTTATGGGCGAGAACGTGCCGCTGCGCGTAGCCGCCGATGCTAACGGCGAGACGGTGAAGGAGATCTCCTGGGACGTCGTCGAGCTGATCGATGGCTTGCATCCCGAGGCGCCGTTCCAGCATGTTGCGACCACCAAGGGCCAGCGGGGCTACATCGCGACTGACAAACTTCGTAGCCTCATCGATTACCGTCTGCTCGCGTCGAGCCGCGACGGCAAATGGAGCATCACGAGCCTGGTGGCGGGGGACTGAGCCGCGCC
Source organism: Altererythrobacter sp. (assembly GCA_031178065.1). Classification (GTDB taxonomy): domain Bacteria; phylum Pseudomonadota; class Alphaproteobacteria; order Sphingomonadales; family Sphingomonadaceae; genus Pelagerythrobacter. The sequence goes on along the minus strand of JAPSJS010000054.1, from coordinate 9,248 downwards.
AGTTCGGCGCTATGGCCGCTCGATCGCAGGATCAGCCGGTTGTCGTCGCGCCACTCGAGCGTGGGCGCCGCGACCAGCAGCGCGGCGATCGCCTGCTCCTGCTCCCACACGTCGCCCTGACAGAACATCCTGGTGCCGGCGAGCGGCCCCGCAATCAGCCGCCCTTCCTCGATCCGCCACTTGCCGGCCATCGTGTTGCAGCCGACGCTGGCAGAAATGTTCTCCTCGCCGAACGAGAGCCGGGCGCCATCGGGGCGGACCGGTTCGTACTCGTCGATCTTGACGAAACCCCACTCGCTTTCGGAGAGCCGTTCGGGTGCGGCCGGCCGGGCAACGCAGCCCGCGCAGAGCAAGGCGACGGAAAGGGCAAGGGCGATTCTCATCATCGGCCCTCGGCGTAAGGCTGCCTGGCTGAGTGGCCGGTGAATGAATATCAATCGAGAGCGGCCAAGACCTCGTAAGCGAGCACCGCGCCCGCGACGGCGGCGTTGAGGCTGTCGGCCCGGCCGCGCATCGGCATCGTCACGCGCAAGTCGCATGCTGCCTCGTACTCCTCCGGCAGGCCGCGCGATTCGTTGCCGATCAGGATGAAGCACGGCCGCGCATAAGGCGCACCGCGATAGGGCACGGCATCGCGCAGGCTTGCGGCGACGAGCTGTCCGTCCCCACCGCGCAGCCACGGCAGAAACTCCTCCCACCGCGCCTGTGCAATCCGCTGGGTGAACACCGCGCCCATGCTCGCGCGTACGGCTTCGACACTGAACGGGTCCGCGCAGTCATCGATCAGGATCAGGCCGCCCGCACCGACGGCGTCGCCGGTGCGCAGCATCGTGCCGAGATTGCCCGGATCGCGCAGCGCCTGCGCCACCAGCCAGATCGGTGCGGCCGTGCGGTCGAGGGAGGAGAGCGAGGTGTCGAGCTCGGCAAACACGCCGGCGATCGCCTGAGGGTTTGCCTTGCCGGTGATCTTCGCGAGAATATCGGGCGAGGTCTCGATGATCGTGCCGCCCGCGTCGGACACTGCGCTTTCCAGCGCGTCGGCCAGCGGATGCGGGTCGCGCCCCTCCGCCATCACCAGCAGCTCGGGCAGGATTCCGGATTCCCGCGCATCGGTCAGCAGGCGCAGCCCTTCGGCAAGGAACCGCCGCTCGCGCCGCCGGTGCTTCTTGTCGCGCAGGGACCGCAGGAACTTGACGGTCGGATTGGAAAATCCGGTAATCCGCTGCCGGGGAATGGCCGCCATCAATCCTCGCCGAAACCGTCGCGCACGAGCACGTAGAGTTCGTCGAGCACGCCATCGGCGCCGGGCCCCTCGACGACGATCTCGACCGTGTCGCCCTTCGCCGCGCCGAGCATCATCAGCCCCAGGATCGAACCGCCCGCCGCCTCGTAGCCATCCTTCGCCACGCGCACGTCCACGCCGGCGGGAAGCTCGCTGACGATGTTGACGAACTTGGCGCTCGCCCGGGCGTGGAGCCCGCGGGAATTGACGATGTTAACTTCGCGCCGCGGCATCAGCACGCTTTCGCGTGCTGGCCGAGTAGCTCGGAAGCGACGGTAATGTAGGTCCGCCCCGCATCGCGCGCTGCGCGCACCGCCTCCGCCACGCCGTGCGACTTGCGCACGCCGGCGAGGCGGATCAGCATCGGCAGGTTGATCCCGGCTACGACCTCGACCTTGCCTGCTTCGAGCAGTGAGATCGCGAGGTTCGATGGCGTGCCGCCGAACAGGTCGGTCAGCACCGCCACCCCGCTGCCGTCGTCGACATCCTTGATCGCCTGAGCGATTTCCTTGCGCCGCTGCTCCATGTCGTCGTTGGGACCGATGCAGATGGTAGCGATCGCCTCCTGCGGGCCGACGACATGCTCCATCGCACGAACGAACTCTTCGGCCAGGCGGCCGTGGGTGACCAGGATGACGCCGATCATGCGAAGGGACTTTGTCCGGCTTGTCGGGGGTGGGGCATGCGAATCATGGCCAAAGGGCGTTGTCTCATTGCGGGCCTTCGATCTCGTCGGCCGCGCGCGATCCCAGATTGCGATGGATGATCGTGGGCGAAAATCCCGCGTCGCGCAAGGCCTCTGCGAACCTCTCGGCGGTGTAGACCGACCGGTGCCGCCCGCCCGTGCAGCCAAAGGCGATGTTGACGTAGCTCTTTCCCTGCGCCGCGTAGCGGGGGAGGAGCTTGAGCACGAGTTCGCGGATCTGCTCCAGAACCGGGCCGTAGCTTTCGTCGCGCTCGATATGCTCGCCCACGGCGGCGTCCAGTCCGGTCTGTTCGCGCAGGCCCGGCACCCAATGTGGGTTGTCGAGGAAGCGCATGTCGAAGACGAGATCGGCAAGCGGCGGCGTGCCGCGGGCGAACCCGAAACTGGAGACGATCACCGCCATTTCGCGCGGGGCGCTGCCCGCAAAATGCGCGCGGATCGCCTGCTGCAGATCGTTGCTCGAGAAGTCCGAAGTGTCGATCACCGCATCTGCCCAGCGGCGCAGAGGCTCGAGCAACTCGCGTTCCGCCTGTATGCCGATGCGTACCGGGCGGCCATCGGCCATCGGGTGCCGGCGGCGCGTCTCGTTGTAGCGGCGTTCGAGCTCGCTGCTGTTGCAGTCCAGGAAAAGGGTGGTGACGACGAGGTCGCGGCGGGCGGCGAGTTCCTTCACCTTGGCCATGATCTCGTTCGGCACGAAGCCGCGCGTCCGCGAATCGAAGCCGATGGCGAGCGGCGGGCGCGGCCCATCGTGAGCGCTGCCGCCGATCAGGCGCCCGAGCAGGCGGATCGGAAAGTTGTCGATCGCTTCCCATCCGAGATCTTCGAGAACGCGCAGCGCGGTCGTCTTCCCCGCGCCGGAAAGTCCGGTGACGAGCAGGATGTGCTGGCGGTCGTCTGGCGAATCGTCGGCCATGGAGACGATGTGGCCCGTTGCGTGGACGAAAGAAAGGGGTCAGCCCGGCGGCATCCCCGAAGCCAGTCCGTAGGCGCGCAGGGCCAGTTCGGCGCGCACGGCAGCCGGCGCAATGCGGGGGTCGAACGCAAGCAACGGGATAGGCACGCCCGCGATCTCTGCGACCTCTGCGGTATCGATGAAGCGCGGCGCATTCGGATCGAGCACGAGCCTCAAGGCGACTGGCGCTTCCGTCGCCGGAAAGGTCAGCAGCCCCAGGTTGCGCGCCTCCAGCAGACCGCGGATATTCGGTGGAGGCAACGCCCAAAGGGTCTCTCCCCGCCGCTCCAGCCTGACGCCGTCGTCGCCCACGAGGACGGCGCCCCGGTCGATCAGTTCGAGCGCCAACCCGCTCTTGCCGGCGCCCGGCGGCCCCTCGATCAGCACGCCGCGGCCGCCGATCGCGACACAGGTCGCCTGCCGGAGCAGATCCGTGCTCAACGCCGCGACCGGGCTGCTGCGGGCAGGCTGAGCACGAGACATGCGCCGGAGCGTCCGTCGGGCCGGCCGCGCGCTTCCAGCGTGCCGTCGTGTGCTTCGACGATCGTGCGGGCGATCGCGAGGCCTAGGCCGCTGTGGTCCCCGAACGCTTCCGCATCCGGGCGGACGGAGTGGAACCGCTGAAACACCTTCTCGCGCGAATCCTCGGGTATGCCGGGCCCTTCGTCGCAGACGGAGAGCGTAACCCGGTCGTCATCGCTGCGGGTCACGGTTACCTCGATGACGCCGCCCGGCGGTGAGAAGGATACCGCGTTGTCGAGCAGGTTCTCGATCACCCGTTCGAGCCGCAGGGGGACGCCCATCACCTGCGCGTCGCCCATCGAACGGCTCAGCTCGACCCGGTGCTCGTCGTTCTCCGCGCGATCTTCCCGCGCCGCGATGATCGCGGCGGCCAGGTTGCCGAGATCGAGCCGCTCGAAGATCGCGCGCGAGATCTCCGCATCGACCCGGCTGGCGTCGGAAATTTCGGTCACGAGCCGATCGATGCGTCGGATGTCGTGGGCCGCGATACCGGTCAACTGCCGGCGCAGATCCTCGTCCTCGACCTTGCCGAGCGATTCGATCGCGCTGCGCAGGCTGGCGAGCGGGTTCTTGATCTCGTGCGCGACGTCGGCCGCGAAGTGCTCGACCGCATCGATCCGCTGGCGCAGGGCATTGGTCATGTCGGAAACGGCACGGGCGAGGGCGCCGATCTCGTCGCGGCGATCGGGCAGGCGCGGCACCTCGACCTCGCGCTCGCGCCCGAGCCGCACCCGCACTGCCGCGCGCGCGAGCGACTGCAGCGGGCGAACGATCGTGCGAGCGAGATAGAGCGACAGGAAGATGGAGCCGAGCAGCGCGAAGAACACCGCCATACCCAGAGTCGAGCGCGCCTCGCGCACCTTCTCGGTGATGTCGACGGCGTTGCGCGTGGTCAGCAGCGTCGCGCCATTGAGCCCTACCGGCACTGCGGCGTTGATCACCGGGGTTCCGTCGGGCGCGTCGCGGAGCTGGATCTGCGACAGGCCTTCCTCGCGCGCCCGCGCCAACTCTGGCCAGGCGTCAGCGATCGTTTGCTCGGGCTCGATGTAATCGGGGATCGGATCGGCGCCGACGATCGTGTCCACCCATCGGTCGAGCACACGGGCGAATTCGATCGAGAACGAATCGTCTCCCACGTCGTCGAACTCGAAGGCAGGCTCGTCGAGAGCGAAGCTGTCGGCCCACAGCCGCCCTTCGGCATCGAACATGCGCAGCCGCATCTTCTGTTCCTTACCGATCTGGATCAGCAGCGCTTCCTGCCGCTTGCGCGATGCGCCGGCGAGCGCCTCGGCGGTGATCTGCGCCTCGATCCGGGCAAGCTTGTAGCGCTCGGAGAGGAGCTGCTTGCGGTAGGTATCGAGATAGAAGATGCCGCCGCCGAGCAGCGCGAGCGGCAGCAGGTTGACCGCAAGGATGCGTGTGGTGAGGGACAGCCGCCGCGACCAACTCAGCCGGTCCAACCGCGCGTCGATCTTGTCGCGGAATCCGCTCTCAGCCATCGCTGAAGCTATAACCTGCCCCGTAGAGCGTCTCGATGGCCGTGAACTCCGGATCGGTCGCACGGAACTTGCGCCGCATGCGTTTGATATGGCTGTCGACCGTCCGGTCGTCGACGAACACGTCGTCCGGGTAGGCCGCATCCATCAGCGAATTGCGCGACTTGATTACGCCGGGCCGTGCGGCGAGTGCTTCGAGCAGGAGGAACTCGGTCACGGTCAGCGAAACGGGCTTCCCGTCCCAGGTCACATGATGCCGCGCCGGGTCCATCGTCAGGCGCCCGCGCACAAGCGGTTCGCCCGGCTCCTCCGTATCGTCCGAGTTGCGTTCGATGCCTTCGCCGAGCACTTCGGCGCGGCGGAGGATGGCACGGATACGTGCGAGCAGGAGGCGCAAGCTGAAAGGCTTGGCGATATAGTCGTCCGCGCCCAGCTCCAGGCCGGCCTCCTCGTCCTGCTCATCGTCCTTGCTGGTCAGGAAGATCACCGGCAGCGTAGAGTGGCGGCGCAGGCGGTGGAGAAGCTCCATCCCGTCCATCCGCGGCATCTTGATGTCGAATACCGCGAGATCCGGCGGGCTTTCGAGCAGGGCTTTGAGCGCAGTCTCGCCATCCGAATAGAGCCGTGTGGCGTAGCCCTCGGCCTGCAGCGCGATCGAAACCGTCGTCAGGATGTTGCGATCGTCGTCGACCAGCGCGATGATCTTCTCGCCGTCCGATCGAGACCGCTCCGCCTCAGCCATTTCGCCTCCGTCATCAGGGCCGTGATACGATCTGACGGTTAGACGCTTCCGCGCGGCGAGACAACGCGCGCGGGCAGGTCGGCGTTTGACGGAGCCGCAGCGCGCGATTATGCGCGGGGGACATTCCGTGCATTCGTATGCGAACGACTCGCCGTTGGCGCCTGCAGGGCAGCCTCCGGTGCGATCAGGAGATTAAAGTGAGCACCCCCCTGTCACACCCGCTTTCCAATCAGGGTATCGAAACTCGCGCCACCATTCACGCGAATCTGTCTTCGAGCGAGCTGACGGAGCACGCGCTGGCGAACGGCGAAGGTCGGCGCGCCAAGCACGGGCCGTTGGTGGTTGAGACCGGCAAGCACACAGGCCGCAGCGCGAAGGACAAGTTCATCGTCCGCGACGCCGAGACCGAGAACACCGTGTGGTGGGACAACAACGCCTCGATGACGCCCGAGCACTTTGCGGCCCTGAAGGCGGATTTCCTCGCCGCAGTGGCGGAGAAGGACACGCTCTACGTCGCCGATCTGTTCGGCGGCTCGCAGCCCGAATACCGCGTCAACGTGCGCGTCGTGAACGAACTCGCCTGGCACAACCAGTTCATCCGCACGCTGCTGGTTCGCCCGACCGTGGCCGAGCTTGGCGGCTTCGTCCCCGAGTACACGATCATCGACCTGCCGACCTTCCGCGCCGACCTCGAACGCCACGGCACGCGCAGCGACACGGTGATCGCGGTCAACCTGTCGGAGAAGCTGATCCTGATCGGCGGCACGAAATACGCCGGCGAGATGAAGAAGAGCGTGTTCGGCATTCTCAACTACCTCCTGCCGCCGCAGGGCGTGATGCCGATGCACTGCAGCGCCAACATCGGTCCCGACGGCAAGAGCGCGGTGTTCTTCGGCCTGTCGGGCACCGGCAAGACGACGCTTTCGGCCGACGCGAGCCGCACGCTGATCGGTGACGACGAGCATGGCTGGTCGGACACGGCGGTCTTCAACTTCGAAGGTGGCTGCTACGCCAAGATGATCCGTCTCAACCCGGAGGCCGAGCCTGAAATTTACGCGACCACGCGGATGGAAGGCACCGTGCTCGAAAACGTGGTGATGGACGAGAACGGCGAGATCGACCTCGACGACAACAGTCTCGCGGAGAATACCCGTGGCGCTTATCCGCTGAGCTCGATTCCGAACACCAGCGAAGAGAACATGGGCCCCCCGCCGAGCAACGTGATCATGCTCACGGCAGACGCCTTCGGCGTGCTGCCCCCGATTGCGCGGCTGACCCCCGATCAGGCGATGTACCATTTCCTCTCGGGCTACACCGCGAAAGTGGCCGGCACCGAGATCGGCGTGACCGAGCCGGAAGCGACTTTCTCCACCTGCTTCGGGGCACCGTTCATGCCCCGCCATCCGAGCGTGTACGGCAATCTGCTCAAGAAGCGGATCGCGGAGGGCGGGGTGCAGTGCTGGCTGGTCAACACCGGCTGGACCGGCGGCAAGTACGGTACCGGTCACCGCATGCCGATCAAGGCCACCCGCGCGCTGCTCAACGCTGCGCTCGACGGTAGCCTCAACGATGCAGAGTTCCGCAAGGACCCGAACTTCGGGTTCGAAGTGCCGGTCAGCGTGCCCGGTGTCGACAGCGGAATTCTCGACCCACGTTCGACCTGGACGGACCAGGATGAATACGACCGGACCGCGCAGAAGCTCGTGCAGCTTTTTATCGACAACTTCTCGCCTTTCGCCGATCATGTGGATCAAGGCGTCCGCGACGCCGCACCGAACGCGCAGGTAGCGGCCTGACCCACCCCCTCTCTTCGGAGAGGAAACCGCGCACCAGTTGGAGAGGAGAGCCCCCGCCCGGGAAACCGGAGCGGGGGCCTTTCGTTTCAGCCGTGCGCGCGTACAATCGAGCGCGGACGGATCAATCACCAGGAGGACGACCAATGGCCCTTTTCGATCAGCTGCTCGGCGCGGCGCACAACCATCCCACAGTGAAGAACATGGCAGAAAAGCTCGGCATCGACCCCGCTCAGGCCGAACAGGCGATCGCCGCGCTGGGGCAAGCACATCACGAGGATGGTGACACCGTCGGCATTGCCGCGCAGAAGACGGGCCTCGACGCTGGCGTCCTACAGCAGATCGTGGAGCAGATCGGCGGGGAGGGCTCGCTTGCGCGCTTCACCCAGATCCTCGATCAGGATCACGACGGCAATCCGTTCGACGACATTGCCGGCTTCGCGGGCAATCTGTTCGGAAAGCGCTGACACTTTCTCGCCGGGATCGAGGCGGAGTCGCCTCGATTCCGGCAACTGCGCAGAAGCCGGTTCAGTCGGTCAGCTTGATCAGCGCTGTCGGGGCGACCTGCGTGCGCTCGGTAACCTTCCACTCGAGCACGCTGCCCGCGGGCGTTTCGGAAGGGCCTTCATCCGTATTGTTGGCGAGGATTTCGCCGTCGGTCACGACACGGAACGTCCCGTTCAGCTCGGGGGCGGGCAAGGTGTCCTCCTCTGCCGAACCGTCACTGGCGACAGCGCCAGCCATTCCTGCCATCATCTCTCGGAAAGGGCTGCCACTGCTCTGCGGCGCGAAACCGGGCGCATCGATCCGCACCGTGCCGTTGTCGCGCTTTGCGGCGAGCACGAAGAAGTTGAACGTCGGCAGGCGTTCGATCGTCGGGAACACGAAATCATGGCCCAGGTTGCCGGCGATGCGGAAGCTCACCTGGAACAGCCCGTCTCCCTTGTATTCGACGCTCTCCCAACCCGCCTGCCGCTGCAACCGTTCTGCGAATTCCTGCGCAGCTTCGGGATCGGCTGGATCGATGCCGCCGAGCATCGCGCGCGTCATCTCGGCTTCTCTCTCCCGCTCGCGCTTGCGCTCTTCCGCCCGCTGCTCCCAATTGCTCTTTTGCTCGGCGAGTTCGTCTTCGGCGCACGCGCGCTCCTCGAACGTATCGTCGTCATAGCAGGCTTGCTCTACGAACTCGTCTGCCGCGTCCTCGGCCGCGTTGCCGAGGTCGGCGAGTTTGCTCAGGGCGAGGAGGTAGATCTCGCCGTCGTAGCTGTAGGAGAAGGTGCCGCCCTTCCGCAGCTCGAGCTGAGAGGTGAACGTGCCTGGCGCAAGCAGACAGCCGGTCAGCAGCAGCGCCGCAGCGCAGGCGAACCCGGCCGCCGCCGCGCGCCGGATCGTGGTCGCAATAGTCATCCTTTCCCCCGTCTATTCGCCCGTTAGCGTGTAGCCACCGCGTATAGCGCGATTGCAGCCGCGTTCGAAACGTTCAGGCTCTCCATCGCACTGCTTATCGGCAGCCGCGCGAGCGCATCGCAATGCGCGGCGATATTGGCGCGCATGCCTTCGCCTTCGGCACCGAGGACGAGCGCGATGGGCGCAGTCGATAGCGCCTCGGCCAAAGTCGCTTCCGCCTCTCCGGCAAGCCCGATACGCCAGTATCCTGCCTCCGCGGCGCTCTCCAGCGCGCGCGCCAGATTCACCACTCGGACCCAGGGCACGATCTCCAGCGCGCCCGAATCGGGGGTGGTAGCTAAATCC
>JAPSJS010000053.1 GCA_031178065.1 Altererythrobacter sp. | reverse complement strand
CCTCGACGCCGACAAGGAGGGTTTCCTCCGTTCGGAAACCAGCCTGATCCAGACGATCGGCCGCGCGGCGCGCAACGTGGATGGCAAGGTCATCCTCTACGCCGACCGGATCACCGGCTCCATGGAACGCGCGATGGCGGAGACGGATCGCCGCCGCGAGAAGCAGCGCGCCTACAACGAGGAACACGGCATCACGCCGCAGACGATCCGCCGCCAGATCGCGGACATCGTCGCGCACACCGCCTCGCAGGACAGCGTAACCGTCCCCACTGGCGACGACGAACGCAACAACCTCGTCGGCCACAACCTGCGCGCCTATATCGAAGACCTCGAAAAACGCATGCGCAACGCCGCCGCCAACCTGGAATTCGAGGAAGCCGGCCGCCTGCGCGACGAGATCCGCCGCCTGGAGAAGGACGAGCTCGGGCTGCCGGATAGCGAGAAGAAAGCGCCTCTCGTCGGCCGCAGCAACGAGGGCAAGCCAGGCACGCGCAAGCTCCGCTACGGCAAGACGCAGCGGAAGTGGGGACGTTAGCTCCCCCTGATCGGAGGCGCGAAGGCCGGAAGAGCGGTCCGTTCGTCGAACCCTGTCGATGATCCGTCACGATTTATTGCATCTTCCGGGTCGGCTGCCCTAGTAGCCCCGCATGATTTTCCGGACCTTGCTTACGGCGACCGCCGTTCTCGCCCTTTCCTCACCCATCGTCGCGCAGACGGACGAAGCCGAGCCGGCCGCGAAGGCGAAGACGGCGTACGAGGCGAATTCCGCCTCCGAGACGCTCAGCGGCACCTTCGGTGGGCGCTCGATCCGCTATACTGCGACGGTCGAGGAGCAGGTTCTCAAGGGCGAGGACGGCACGCCCAAGGCGGCGATCGTCACGACTTCTTATGTAGCCGAGCCGCGCGATCCTTCGCGGCCGGTGACGTTCCTGTTCAACGGAGGCCCAGGCTCCGGCTCGGTCTGGCTGCAGATGGGCGCGTTCGGCCCCAAGCGGGTCGCCATCCCTTCCGACGCGCGCGACGACGGCGCCCCGCCCTATCCGATCCTCGACAATCCGGACTCGCTGCTCGACGTGACCGATCTGGTCTTCATCGATCCGGTCGGCACCGGCTTCAGCCACACGATCGGCGACACCAAGGGCGAGGAATACTGGGGTGTCACCAAGGACGCCAAGTCGGTCGCCCGGGTGATCCGCGACTGGCTGAGCGAGAACGGCCGCTGGAACAGCCCGAAGTTCCTCGGCGGCGAGAGCTACGGCACGACGCGGTCGGCAGCGGTCGTTCACGAGCTTGAAGGCGCCTACAACGATGTCTCGCTCAACGGCGTGATCCTGATTTCCACCGTGCTCGACTTCGGGGCGGGAGCCGAAACCGAAGGCGCGGAACTGGGCTATATCACCACGCTGCCTTCGATGGCTGCGACGGCGCTCTATCATGGCAAGGCCACCGCGCCGTCGGTCGAGCAGTTCGTGGAAGAGGCGCGCCAGTTCGCGATCGGCCCCTATGCGGCCTTCCTGCTCAAGGGTCAGAATGCGAGTGCTCAGGAGCGCGCCGCGGTTCGCGCCGAACTCGCGCGTTTCACCGGGCTGTCCGAAGAGTTCCTCGAACGGGCGGACCTGCGCGTTTCATCCGGCCGGTTCTACAAGGAGCTGCTGCGCGACCGGGGCCTTACCGTCGGCCGTCTCGACAGCCGCTACACCGGTGTCGACTACGACAGCGCGGGCGAGCATCCCGACAACGACCCGAGCTTCTACGGCATCGACGGGGGCTACACCGCCGCGGTCAATCACTTCATGCGCGACACGCTCGGTTACCAGACCGAGCGCGACTACGTGACGATCGGCTACGTCGGACCATGGGATTGGCGGCTCGAGGGCGGGCGCGACACCAACGCCTATCTCAACGTCGCTCCCTATCTCGGCAAGGCGATGCGGGAGAATTCCGGCATGCGCATTTTCGTCGGCCAGGGGTGGTACGACTTCGCCACCCCGTTCTTCGCGGCCGAATACGCTCTGACCCGCACCGGTTTCCCGCAGGACCGGATCGAGTGGCAGTATTACGACTCCGGTCACATGATGTACGTGCGCGACGAGGATCGGCGAAAGCTCTCGGAAGACGTCCGCGCCTTCATCCGCGCGCGCTGAAACCTTGGGCGGCCGCTTCGCCATCTCTGCCGCGCTGGTCGCACTGGCCGCGTGCAAACCGCCCGCGGCCGAAGATTACGTGGCACGCGTCGAGCTCGACGAGGCGCGCATGTATGCGAGCGAACCGATCCCCTCCCCTGACACCGAGGGTGCGCTATGGGCGGAAAGCGACCGACCCGGCCGCATTCTCTACGGCAAACCCGGGGACGCGCCGCTAATGGCGCTCGCCTGCGAGCAGGGGGACGAAGGTCAGCGCATCCATATCACCCGCTTCGCCGCGGCCGATCCGGAAGCCAAGGGAATTCTCGCGCTGATCGGCAACGGCCATGTCACGCGGCTCCCCGTCGACGCGACGTGGAACGGACGGGCGTGGTTGTGGGAGGGTTATGCCGCGGCCGACGACCCGGATCTCGATGTACTGACCGGCCGGCGACGGGTGGAGGCGACCGTTCCGGGCGCTGGGTCGGTCGATCTCAATCCAAGCGAACGCCCGCGGCACCTGATTGAGACGTGTCGTGGAGAACGTTCGCCGGACGAGCCGGTACCGCCCGCGCAAGAGTGACGAGCGCATCGGGCCCGAGGACCTGCGGGAGCTGCCGCCCCTCCTCGCCCGGCGCATACCAGAGATAGAGCGGCACGCCTGCCGCGCCGTGATCCGCGAGGAACTCGGTGATCGCCGGATCGCGCCGCGTCCAGTCCCCGCGCAGCGTCACGACGCGCGCGTTGGCGAATGCCTCGCGCGTGGCTTCGCGCTCGATCGCGACGCTCTCGTTCACCTTGCAGCTCACGCACCAGTCGGCGGTGAACCAGACGAACACCGGCCGGCCGCTGGCGCGGGCTTCGGCAAGTGCGCTCTCGCTGAATTCGGCGGGGCTGAGGAGGCTCTCCGCCACTTCGACTTCCTCGCTCGCAAAGTTTGGCAAGAAACCGATGCCGAGCGTGGCGACGAATAGTACCGCAACGAAGGCAGCCTGGCGTATCGCCCCGGCTCCTCGCCCGGCGGCGAGCAGAATGCCGAGGATGATCGCGATCAGCCCGGCCGCGCCCCAGCCGAGTTCATCGCCGCCGAGGCGGAAGCAGAGCCACAGCAGCGCAAGCGCGGTGAGCCCCATCGGCACAGCCATGATCTTCCGGAAGGTCGCCATCCACGCGCCTGGCCGGGGCAGCATTCGCCGCAGCGCGGGAATGAGGCCGATGGCCAGGAACGGCAGCGCCAGCCCGAGACCAAGGGCCGCAAACAGCAGGAGCGCCTCTAGCGGCGGCAGGATCAGCGCAGCCCCAAGCGCCGCGGCCATGAAAGGCCCTGTGCAGGGCGTCGCAACGAGAGCGGCAAGCAGACCGGTAGCAAAAGCTCCCGCAGGCTCACCGCCGCGGGTCAGTGCGATCGAAGGCAGCTCAAACAGCCCGGCAAGATTCGCGGTGATCGCCGTCGCAAGCACCAGCAGCCCGATCACCACGGCCGGTTCCTGCAACTGGAAGGCCCAGCCGACCGCTTCGCCTGCCGACCGCAGTGCCAGGAGCAGCGCTCCGAGCCCGATGCAGGCGATCAGGACACCCGCCGTATAGGCGAAGCCCTCGCGGCGTGCGTCCGCCTGGCTTTCGCCGGCACGGGCGAGGCTCAGCGCCTTGAGGCTCAGGATCGGAAACACGCATGGCATCACGTTGAGGAACAGCCCGCCGGCAAGCGCGCCCAGGACCAGCAGCCACAGCGCCGGCGTATCGGCGGCAGCAACGGGTTTACCGGCGCTCGGAACTGCCCCGGGAACCGCGGTGAAGCGGACCCCGACGTCGCGCGAGAAGGCGAGAATGCCTTCGATCCGCTGCGGGGTGGGTTCGCGCACGATCTCGGACGGAAGATTGAACTGGTCGAGCGGCACTTCCGCGACGAGCAGGTCGCCGTCGCGGAAGAACGTCTGCTCGTCCGCATAGGCCGGCCGCCTGCCCTTCCCCAGTTCGCGCTCTTCCAGGAAGAGGTGCGGATCGGACAGTTCCATGTCGGCCGGCAGCGGAATACCGACCCGCAAGCGTTCGTCCTCGACAGCAAAGTTCGCCCGGCTGTCGAGCATCGGCGCGATCTGCGCACGCCAGCGGACGAAGCGCGGGTCCTCCTCGGCGGCGGCCGGATCGAGCTCGAGCACCGCACGCTGCGGCACGCATATCTTGTCCGTGCAGGCGAGATAGTCGGCCGTCACCGAAATCGGCTCGAGTTCCTCTAGATTCGCGCCCCGCGGCACGCGGATCGGCACGAGAACCGTGTAGCGCCCCTCGTACACGTGGTTCATCAATCCGCCGAGCACGAGCCGGTGCGGCACCGGGTAGAGCGGTTCGCCCGCGGACCAGCCGCGCGGCAGTTCCCATGCGAGTTCCATGCCCAGCCCCGCGTCGCCGGGGTTGGACCAGTAGCCATGCCATTCGTCCGAACGGGGCGTGAAGCGCAGTGCGACGAGCCACTCGCTGCCGGCTTCCGGCGAACCGTCGGCGAAGATCTCCGCCGCGATGTTGTCGTCGGTCACCTGTGGCTGGGCGTCCGCTCCGGAGGACGCAAGCAGCGCGAATGCGGCGAGGAGCGCCAGCGCGATGGATGCGAGCCAAGTTCGCGCTCCGCCCATTGTCCTTGCCTCGGTCACGGGCGCCGTCCTAGGACGGCGCGGAGATTCCTGCAATGAGAAGGCGATGGACGACAAGCGCGATCTGCTGATCCTGGGCGGGGGCCTGGTGGGAATGACGCTGGCCCTTGCCGCTGCGCGCAAGGGATTGTCGAGTCATGTCGTCGACCGCGCCGATCCGGCGGACCTCACTGCCGAGGGTTTCGACGGCCGTGCGAGCGCAATCTCGACGGCGAGCTGGAACCTGTTCACCAACATCGGCCTCGCGCCCGCGCTCGAACCGCACGGCTGCCGGATCGAATCGATTGCTGTAAGCGACCAGCTCAAGCCCGGACGGATCGATTTCCAGCCGGAGACCTACGAGGCATCGCTCGGGCGCATGTTTGCGAACCGCACGCTACGCCTCGCCCTGTTCGAAGCAGCGGAGGCCGAACCGCTGATCGCCTGGCACGCGAAGACAGAAGTCGTCGCACGCGAGCGCGGAGAGCATGTGGTCTCTGCCACGCTGGACGACGGGCGCACCTTACGCGCCGCCCTGATGGTCGGCGCGGAAGGCCGGATGTCGCCCACGCGCGAAGAGGCCGGCGTCAAGGTCGCGAAGTGGCAATACGGCCACCGCGCGATCATCGCCGGGCTCGAACACACCAAGCCTCATGGCGGGGTTGCGTGGGAGATCTTCTACCCGACCGGTCCCTTCGCGCTGCTGCCGATGCGCGACGGCGACGACGGCTCGCATCGCAGCGCTCTGGTGTGGACCGTCGACGAGAAGGATGCGGCCGGCACGCTCAAGCTGTCCGATCGCGCCTTCCTGGCGGAAGTGGAAAAGCGCATGGGCGATCTGTTCGGCGAAATTCGCAGCGCCGGCCCGCGCTCATCGTTCCCGCTCGGCTTTCACCATACCGCCCGCGTGGCGGACCGGCGCCTGGCGCTGGTCGGTGACGCAGCGCACGGGATCCATCCGATCGCGGGACAAGGGCTCAACCTGGGCCTGCGCGATGTCGGGGCGCTTGTCGAAGTGCTGGTCGAAGGGATGCGCCTCGGGCTCGACCCTGGCGATGCGCAACTGTTGGCGCGTTACGAGCGTTGGCGCGGGCTCGACTCGTTCATGGTCGCGCTTGCGACCGACGGACTCACCCGCCTGTTCGGCATTCCGGGGCGCACCGCCTCGGCCGTGCGCCGCTTCGGCATGGCGAGTGTGCAGCGGGTGCCCGCGCTCAAACACTGGTTCATGGACGAGGCTCGCGGCGTCTCGGGCGATGTGCCCGAACTGATGCGCGCCTGACCGAAGGGGCTACTGCTCCTCGGCGCTGCTCGCCGGGCTCGGCTGCGTGATTGTGTTGCCCGCCCCGTCGCGCAGGCGCCGGGGTTCGAGGACGGCTGAGGTCTCGATCAAGTCGAGCGCACGCTGCGCCGCGACGTAGCGCTCGGCATCGGCGATCCAGCGCTGCGCTTGCTCGGCGCCGGGCAGGTTGCGCACTTCCTCGATCGCCTTGTTCACGCGCCCGCTTTCGAGGAAGAACCGCGCCCGCTCGATGCGCCGCTCGGGCCGCGGAGAAGGGGTGGTTTCGCGGCGAATGACGAAAAGCTGGCTCAACTCGTGCCCGAGACGCTCGATCAGCGGATCGTCCGTCGCCTCGGTCAGTTCCGGCGCAAGGCCTTCGAGGCGCGCTACGAGGACGTCGACCGTTATCGGGTTGCGGGAGAACGCGATGATCGTCTCGACCGAATTGGGCTTTGCATCACCAAAACGCAGGCGCAACTGATCGGCGAGATAGCCGAGATCCGCGCCGCGATCGAGCGACCGGCGCGCCGCGAAGGCGATCAGCAGCCCTTCCGCGCGCGCTGCATTGCCTGCGGCAGCCTGCGCCTGGAGATCGAGACGCGCGAGGCGTTGTTCGGCCGCAGCCAGGCGCTGGTCGATGCCGCCCTGCTGTTCGGCCACCCGCTCGACCGTATCGCTCGCGCCCGCTTCGGACCCGGTCGGCGACGGGGTCGGCGTAGGCGAGAGCATCGGTTGGGGCTCGGGTGCCGCCGCGGCAGGCTGCTCGACCGCATCGGGCGCGCTTTCCCATCCGAAGTGGAAGCCCGAATTCCAAGCGAAGTAGCCGACAGCCAGCGCGCCGAGCAGGAAGGCTGCGACCGCTACGGCAAGGATCGGCTTGAGAGAACCGCTCGTGCGGCTGGGGGGCGAATATCTATCCATCGAATTCCGTTCTGCGGCCCGCGCGCTTTCAAGGGCGCAATCGCGCCCGTCAATGCCATATGTCGCGGACCATGGCCAGCAGGGCACTATCCATGGGCTGGGCCGCCGTATGCACACGCTGCCATCCGGGGCCTGCCGCTTGGCCGATGCGCGGTGCGAGCACAGCCAGCGAGATCGTCGCGCGCGCGATGCCCAGGCGGCTGCATTCGCTTGCGAAATGCCGCGCAGCCTCTCCCGAATGGAGCAGCACGATTCCGCCCTGCGCAAGACGCGCGGCAAATTCGGGCGGGATCGGCCGGTGGATCACGCGGTAGACCACGCGCGTCTCGATCGAGACGTTTTCCGGCGGCGTCACCGCCACATGCGCTTCGCCCGTCAGCCGCAGCAGACGCAGCGGTCCTTCCTGCGCTAGGCCGTCGAGCACCGGCTGCAGATGCCCCTGCCCCACCGAAACGACCGCGAGCCCCGCCGCCCGCGCCGCCCGCGCCGTCGCTTCGCCTACGACATGCGCGGGGCGCCCACGCCACTGCACCAGCGCTGCGCCGCCGTGCCGCACGGCATTGGCGCTGCCGAGCAGGAGCGCATCGAAATCGCCCTCGTGCGGCGGCTGCCAGGCGAGTGGATGCACTTCGGCGAGCGGAAAGCCCTCGACCGCGATCCCCATCGTCCGCCCCGCCTCGACGGTGGCCGAAAGCCCGGGTTCGGGCCGGATCGCGAAGATCCTGCTGCTCACGCCGCTCCGCCGAAATGCACCGCAATCCCGGCGCTCGCCCGTGCAAGAAGATCGGCGGCCAGTCCTGCGGACGCCGTGCCGTCGCTGCCGGAAACCGTGCACTCGCCGTCCACCCGCTCCGCTCCATCGGGGCTGAACAGCGCGGCGCGCAGGACGATATCGCCCCCCTGCAGTGTCGAATGCGCGGCGACCGGACTATGGCAGGTACCGCCGAGAGCAGCGAGCAGCGCCCGCTCGGCCATGACCGTCGCGCGTGAGGATGCGTCGTCGACGGCAGCGATCAGTGCGCGGGTCACCGTGTCGTCGGCACGGCACTCGATCCCGATCGCGCCCTGCGCCGGGGCGGGCAGCCATTCGCGCGCGTCCATGGGCGTGCCGACGCCGCGCTTGTCCAACCGGGCCAGACCGGCCGCGGCGAGCAGCGTAACATCGGCTTCACCTGCTGCGAGCTTCGCCAGACGGGTCGCGACGTTGCCACGGAACATTACCACTTCGCAGTCAGGGCGGTGATGGAGCAACTGTGCCGCCCGCCGCGGGGCGCTCGTCCCCACTCTCGCACCACGCGGGATCTGCGCCACGCTCGCAGCGCCGATCAGCACATCGCGCACGTCCGCACGCGGAAGCACGGCGGCGATCGCGAGACTGGCGGGGCGGATCGTCTCGACATCCTTCATCGAGTGAACCGCCGCGTCGATGCGCCCTTCCGCGATCCACTCGTCGAGTTCCTTGGTCCACAGCGCCTTGCCCCCGATCTCGGCCAGAGGGCGGTCCTGAACCTTATCGCCGCTGGCGCGCACCGGCACCAGTTCAATGGCGCTTACCGGCCATCCCTGGGCCGCGCACAGGCGGTCCCGCGCCTCGCCCGCCTGTGCCATGGCGAGCGGCGATTGACGGGTTCCGAGGCGAAGCTTTGGCTGGTCGGTCATGGGCGGCGCTTGCCCTAGCGAGGCAATTTGTTCAGGGGAAGCACCATGGGGATCGTGCTTGGCATCGAATCGAGCTGCGACGAGACAGCGGCGGCCCTCGTCACCACCGACAGGCGGATCGTCGCGCAGCGCGTTGCGTCGCAGGACGAGAGCCACGCGCCCTACGGCGGCGTGGTGCCCGAGATCGCGGCGCGCGCCCATGCCGAGCGGCTGACGCCAATGATCGAGGCCGTGATGCACGAGGCGGGTCTGACGCTGGCCGAGTTGGACGCGATCGCCGCGACCGCGGGGCCGGGGCTGATCGGCGGCGTCATGGTCGGACTGGTCAGCGCGAAGGCGCTCGCCATGGCGGGCGACGTGCCGCTGATCGCCGTCAACCATCTGGAAGGCCACGCGCTTTCACCGCGGCTGGCTGATGCCGACCTCGAGTTCCCTTACGCCCTGTTACTCGTCTCGGGCGGGCACTGTCAGATCCTACGGGTCGACGGCGTCGGTCAGTATCGCCGCCTCGCCACCACGATCGACGATGCGCTGGGCGAGGCGTTCGACAAGACGGCCAAGATTCTCGGGCTCGGCTTCCCGGGCGGTCCGGCGGTCGAGCGGCTCGCCCGCGAAGGCGATCCGCGTGCCGTCCCCCTCCCCCGCCCACTCATCGGCAGCGGGGAGCCACATTTTAGCTTCGCCGGGCTCAAGAGCGCCGTGTTGCGCGCGAAGGAAAGCGGTCAGCACGGCGATGCCGATCTCGCGGCGAGCTTCCAGCAGGCCGCGCTCGACTGCGTGCTTGACCGTCTGCGGGTCGCGCTCGACACGATGGAGCCCGTGCCGGCTCTTGTCGTCGCCGGCGGCGTCGCGGCCAATCAGGTGATTCGTCATGCGCTCGAACAATTCGCTTCGAAACGCGGCATGCGCTTCGTCGCCCCGCCGATGGCATTGTGCACCGACAATGCGGCGATGATCGCCTGGGCGGGATGTGAACGGCTCGGCCAGTCCGATCCGCTCGACATCGCCGCACGGCCGCGCTGGCCGCTCGATCCCGAGGCGGAACCCGTGCGCGGCGCAGGATACAAGGCATGAACGGCCCGGCCCCGGTCGGGGTGATCGGCGCGGGTGCCTGGGGCACCGCGCTGGCGCAGATGCTCGCATCGGACGGACGCGATGTGCTGCTCTGGGCGCGCGAGGCGTCGCTGGTCGAAGAGATCAACACGGCCCGCCGCAACGCGCTCTACCTGCCGTCGGCCGAACTTGCACCATCGATCCGGGCAACCGACGCGCTGGGCGATCTGTCAGCGTGCGGAACGGTTCTCGCGGTCACGCCCGCGCAGCACCTCGGCAAAGTGCTCGAAAGCCTGCGCCAGCCCCCGCGCGATCTCGTGCTGTGCAGTAAGGGGATCGAGGCCGGTACCGGCCGGCTGATGAACGAAGTCGCCGTGGCCGCCGCGCCGGAAAGCGAAACGGCGGTCCTCTCCGGGCCCACGTTCGCGCACGAAGTCGCCGCCGGCCTGCCGACCGCGGTAACACTCGCGTGCAGCGGCGGCGAAGCGCAGTGGGACCGTATCGCGCCGGTCATCGCGCGCCCGTCGTTCCGCCCCTACTATACCGATGACGTGATCGGGGCCGAGATCGGCGGCGCGGTGAAGAACGTGCTCGCGATCGCCTGCGGCGTGGTCGATGGCCTGCAACTCGGCCAGAACGCCCGCGCGGCGCTGATCGCGCGTGGCTACGCCGAGATGCTGCGCTTCGGCGAGGCGCTCGGCGCACGGGCCGAGACGCTGGCAGGACTCTGTGGCCTGGGCGACCTCGTGCTCACCTGCTCCTCCACCTCCAGCCGCAACTTCTCGCTCGGCAAGGCGCTGGGCGAAGGCCAGTCGGCCGAAGCGCTGATGGCCGACCGGCGCACGGTCGCCGAAGGGGCGCACACCGCGCCCGTGCTGACCGAGCTCGCTGCGCGCCGCGGCATCGCCATGCCGCTCGCCGCGGCCGTCTATCGCCTGCTGGGCGGCGCGCCTGCGCGGGATATCGTGACCGAACTGCTGTCCCGTCCGCTGCGCGCCGAACAGGAAGGCCTTGCGTGACCGACGCGGCACAGCAGGGCGACATCGCCGCACTCGCCAAGGGCGGGCGAACGAACTTCATCGGCTTCCTGCTCCGGCTCGCCGCGCGGGTGCCGTTCCTGTTCATTGCAGGGCGGCTCTACGGCGCGGCCGAACTGGGCCGCTTCGCCTCCGCCCTCGTCGTGGTAGAACTGCTCGCACTTATTTGCTCGATGGGCGAAAAGCGCGGTCTGGCCCAGCGCCTGTCGGAAGGCGAAGGCATACGCCCGGCGAACCTCGTGTTCGACAGCATGTTGCTCGCCGTTCTGCTCTCCTCGGTGGCGGCCGTCTTCCTGTGGTTCGTTCCCGCACCGATGTTCCCGGCAGGGCAGTACAGCACGCTCGACAAGCTGCTCGTCACCGCGATCCCCGCCTATGCGCTGACCGAGATCCTGCTCGCGGCGCAGGCCTACCGCTTCGACATCGCGGCCACCGTGCGCGCGCGGGCCGTGGTCGAGCCATGGACCATCTCGATCATGGCGGGACTCCTCTTCTACCTGATCCCGCAATCCGGCCTCTCGCTTGCCTATATCGCCTCGATCTACGCCGGGATGTTCGCTGCGGCGTGGCCGTTCTTCAGGACCTACGGTCTGCCTCGCCAGTGGCGGCCGAACCCCAAAGGCATGTGGCGAATGTCCACCCGCGCCTTTCCGCTGGCAACCGCGGACGCGATCGAATGGGGCACCCGGCGGCTGGACATCTTCATCCTGGGCCTGTTCGCCGCGCCCGCCGCGGTCGGCATCTACTATATTGCGCAGCAGGTCGCGAGCCTGCCGCAGAAGCTCAAGACCAGCTTCGAGCCGATCCTCGGCCCCGTCATCACGCGCAATCTCAAGGAAAAGAACTACCCGGCGATCGCCAAGCAGGTGTGCCAGGTGGGCTTCTGGATCGTCGCGGCGCAGGCGGGAATCGCGCTGGCGCTGGGTGTTCCGGGCGAAGCAGTGATGGGCCTCGTCGGGCCCAACTTCGTCGGCGGCACCGGGGCGCTCGCTTTCCTGCTGGCGGCGGAGGTCGTTGCAGCGACCGCGGTCGTTTCGGAGGCGGCGCTGGTCTACGTTGCCAGAAAGCGCAATCTGGCGATCTCGGTCGGGACAATCGCACTTCAGGGCGTGCTGACCGTGACTGCGATCCTGTTGATGGAGCGATGGGCGCTCGGCGAATCCTACAAGGCGGCCGGTGCGGCGATCGCGCTGATGGTGGCCCTCGGCGTCGCCTCGCTCGTCAAGGCATGGGTGCTCTCGCGCATTCTGGGCGAGCGTGTGAACAACTGGCGCTGGGCACTGGTATGGGCCGCAGTCCCCGCGATCGCGGTGGGTTACCTCGCGACGCGCCTGCCCGAATGGGCGGAGCTCATCTTCGGCATCCCGCTGATCCTGCTCACCTATGGCTGGATCATCTGGCGCAAGGGTTTCGGCCCCGAGGACCGAGTGCTCTTCCGCAAGAATCTCGGGGGAGAGGATGCGCCGGCGGCTTGAGCAGGCGCATTTCGACCGCACCCTTCCCCCTGGCGCGCGCGCCCGCTAAAGCGCGGCCATGCCAGTCCGTCCCTCCATCGCCGTCGCGGCCGGAGCGCTCGTCACGGGCGCACTCGCGATTGCCGGAGCGTCGATGTCGGCCGGAGATTTGCAGGCCCAGTTCGCGGAACGGGCTGCGCAGGCCATCGAGGAAGCGGGCGGAGGCGGCGTTACGGCGCGGTTCGTCTCCCCATCCGGCTGGCCATCACGGCATCCGGTCCTCGGCGGCGGCGAGGGGCTGGACGAGAGTACGCGCAACAAGATCGCGCACGCCGTCGGCGCTGTCCCGGGAGTGGGCGGAATCCGATGGGCCGACGGTGAGGCGCGCGCGCACTCGGGCGGCCCTGAATACACGCCCACGCATTGCCAGGACGACGTCGATGCCCTGCTTCGCGCGCGGACGATCCGGTTCGAGGAATCGCGCAGTACGATCGATAGCGCCAGTCATGAACTGCTTGACGAGGTCGCAAGGGCGCTGCGTCCGTGTCTCGGCAGCATTATCGCCATCACCGGCCACACCGACAGTTCGGGGCCCGAACCCGGCAATCTCGCGCTGTCGATGGAACGCGCCGAGGCCGTGCGCCAGGCCTTGATCGCACGCGGGATACCGGGAGACGGGCTGCGCACGCGCGGCGTAGGATCGAGCGAACCGGTGGAAGGCCTGACGCCGACCGATCCCGCCAACCGACGGATCGAATTTTCAGTAGTGGCCACACAGCCGATCAGCATCACTCCGGTCGATCAACCGGGGGCACGCTGACATGGCGATGTGGTTCGAATTGATGGTAATGCTGCTCGCAGCCTATTGCGTCGGCCTGGGCCTCGGTTGGCTGATATGGGGCGGTGTATCGAACGATCTGGGAGAATGAGGGCATGATGCAAATGGTGGAAACGTGGTGGCCGCTGTTCGTGGTCGCACTGTTGCTGGGCATTGCTATCGCGTGGTGGATATTCGCCTCCTCACGCAAGACCCAGGTGCGGGACCACAGCGGTGCGGACGTGCTCGACGAAGGCGCCGCCCCCGCGGCGCGCAACCAGGCGCTGATCGATGCCGCGCCCGCCGCAGCGGTGCAGCCGCCCGTGGTGCCGCCTGGTGTGGCCGGGGCGGGAACGGCCGTGGCGGCCGCCGTGGAGGCGCAGCAGATCCGGGCGGCCGAGAAGGCTGAAGCGGCAGAAACCGAGGTCGAAACGCAGCGGACGCCTCCGACATCCCCCTCCGCGGCTAGCGACGATCTCACACGGATCAAGGGCGTCGGCGGCAAGCTCAACGAACTGCTCGCCTCGCTCGGCATTACGAGCTTTGCCCAGATCGCGGCCTGGAACGACGCGGATATCGACCGGGTCGACGCTCAGCTCGGCCGTTTCCAGGGGCGCATCCGGCGCGATAGCTGGGTCGAGCAAGCTCGTCTTTTGGCAGAGGGAGATACGGCCGGATACGAAGAGAAATTCGGCAAGCTCTGACAAACACGAGAATGCGGCCTGGGAACGATTGGGTCTGCGACAGGTTAGTTCGGTCAAATCCGGGCCTGCAGGACATCATGATGAATCATCCGCGTATTCTGGTTGCCGAGGACGAGTTCATCGTCGCGTTCGACTTGTGCGACACGGTCCAGGAGGCGGGCTTCGAAGTCGAAGGCCCGCATTCGGAGATCTCGACCGCGATGCTCGCCGTCCAGAAAGCGCGGCCCGACCTTGCCATCCTCGACGTCGAGCTCGAGGATGGCGACGCCTTCCCGCTCGCGGAAGCCTTGATGGCGGAGGACGTGCCCATCATCTTCCACTCGGGCCAGTTCACCCCCGAGGAGGTCCGCAGGCGTTATCCGACAGCGATCGCCTGTTCCAAGCCCTGCCCTCCCAGCGTCATGCTTGCCAAGGTTCAGAAGGCGCTCGGCGTACACTGAGGTCGTTTCCCAAGGACAGCTAAGATCGGTGCCGCGCGCGGCATCCTCTGCATTCTCCGCCTCGCATGCACGGTCGCTCGCGCCGGGCTTGCCGCTGCCGCGCAACCCTGCAAAGGGGAATGCGACAGTTACAGGAGAAACCATGGCCGGGATGGTGCCGTTCAGCTGGGAAGACCCGTTCGATCTCGACGGGCAGTTGACCGAAGACGAGCGGATGATCCGCGATGCCGCACGCGCCTTTGCTCAGAGCGAGCTGCAGCCGCGCGTGCAACAGGCTTTCCGCGACGAGGCGGACGCGCCCGAACTGTTCCCACTGATGGGCCGCGCTGGCCTGCTCGGCGCCACGATCCCGGAGGAATACGGCGGCGCCGGCGCGGGCTACGTCGCTTACGGGTTGATCGCGCGCGAGATTGAGCGGGTCGATTCGGGCTACCGCTCGATGGCCTCGGTCCAGTCGAGCCTGGTGATGTACCCGGTCCACGCCTACGGCTCGGACGAGCAGCGGTGGAAGTATCTGCCGGGACTCGCCAGCGGCGAACTGATCGGCTGCTTCGGCCTGACGGAGCCGGATGCCGGCTCCGACCCCGGCTCGATGAAGACCTACGCCAAGAAGGATGGCGACGGCTATTCGCTGTCCGGTTCGAAGACGTGGATCTCCAACGCGCCGTTCGCCGACGTCTTCGTGATCTGGGCCAAGAGCGAGGCGCACGGCGGCGCGATCCGCGGCTTCGTGCTCGACAAGGGCACGGCCGGCCTCTCCGCACCGAAGATCGAGGGCAAGCTCTCGCTGCGGGCCTCGACCACCGGCATGGTGGTAATGGACGAGGTCAAGGTCGGCGCCGACGCCTTGCTGCCCGAGGTGCAGGGGCTGAAAGGGCCATTCGGCTGCCTCAACCGCGCACGCTACGGCATTTCGTGGGGCAGCATGGGCGCGGCCGAGTTCTGCTTCCATGCCGCGCGCCAGTACGGGCTCGACCGGCAGCAGTTCGGCGTTCCTCTCGCTTCCAAGCAGCTCTACCAGCTCAAGCTCGCCAATATGATGAGCGAGATCGCGCTGGGCCTGCAGTCCAGCCTGCAAGTAGGCCGGCTGATGGACGAAGGCCGCTTCGCGCCCGAGATGATCTCGATCGTCAAGCGCAACAACGTCGGCAAGGCCCTGGATATAGCCCGCGCCGCGCGCGACATGCACGGCGGCAACGGGATTTCCGACGAGTATCAGGTGATCCGCCACATGGTGAACCTCGAAACGGTCAACACCTACGAGGGCACGCACGACGTCCACGCGCTGATCCTCGGCCGCGCGATCACGGGCATCCCGGCGTTCTGATGAAGCTCTTCGGATATTATCGCAGCTCGACGAGCTACCGCCTGCGGATCGCGCTGAACCTGAAACGGCTCGACTACGAGTACGTGCCGGTCAACCTGGTGACCTCCGAGCAGAAGGGCCAGGCCTATACGGCCCGCAATCCCTTCGGCAGCGTCCCGCTGCTCGAAGCCGACGGGCGCGAACGAGCGCAATCGATGGCGCAGCTCGAATGGCTCGACGAAGCCTACCCCAAACCTGCGCTGCTGCCGGCTGACAGGGAGCAGCGCTTCACCGCGCGCGAGCTCGCCTATGCCATCGCCACCGAGACCCACGCGCCGAACAACCTGCAGGTCCTCAAGTACCTGAAGGAGCAGTTCGGTGCCTCTCAGGACCAGATCGATACCTGGTACCGGCACTGGCTCACGCGCACGTTCACCCCGATCGAGGCGCGCCTGGCGCAGCTCGGCACGGGCGATTTCCTGTTCGATAGACCCGGCCTGTTCGAGGTCGTGCTGCTACCCCAGGTCTACAACGCGCGCCGCTTCGCTCTCGACTTGAGCGCCATGCCGCACATCGTGCGGATCGAAGCGGCCTGCCTCGCGCTGCCCGAATTCCAGCGCGCCCACCCCGACAACCAGCCGGACAACCCCGAGCTTGCCGGCCCGGAAAAGGATTGAGACATGAAGCTTGCGACCCTCAACGACGGAACCCGCGACGGCAAGCTGATCGTCGTCTCCAAGGACATCACCCGCTACTGCGCGGCCGACAATATCGCGCCGACCTTGCAATACGCGCTCGACAACTGGGCGGAGATCGCGCCGAAGCTTGAGGTTCTCTACCGCGACGTCGAGCATCAGGCCGTGCCCTGCGAACGCTTCCACGAGCGCGAGGCACATTCGCCGCTGCCGCGTGCCTACCAGTGGGCAGACGGTTCCGCCTACATCAATCACGTGGAGCTGGTGCGCAAGGCTCGCGGTGCAGAGGTGCCCGAGAGCTTCTATCACGATCCGCTGATGTACCAGGGCGGGTCAGACGATTTCCTGCCGCCTCGCGCCGACATCCCGCTGAAGGACACGGCCTGGGGCTGCGACATGGAAGGCGAAATCGCCTGCATCGTCGACGATGTGCCGATGGGCACCACGCCCGAACAGGCAGCGAAGCACATCAAGCTGCTGATGCTGGTCAACGACGTCAGCTTGCGCGGCCTGATCCCGGGTGAGCTGGCCAAGGGCTTTGGGTTCTTCCAGTCCAAGCCGGCGACCGCGTTCAGCCCCGTGGCGGTGACGCCGGACGAGCTGGGTGACGCATGGAAGGACAGCGTGATCCACCGCCCGCTGATGGTCGACTACAACGGCGAACCGTTCGGGCGTGCCAATGTCGGCCAGGACGCGACCTTCAGCCTCGCCGACCTCGTCGCACATGCGGCGAAGACGCGTAATCTGGGCGCCGGCGCCATCATCGGCTCCGGCACGATCTCCAACCAGGACGCGGACGGCGGCCCCGGCAGGCCCGTCGCCGAAGGGGGCGCGGGCTATTCCTGCATCGCAGAGATCCGCATGATCGAAACGATTGCCCAGGGCGAAGCGAAAACGCGCTTCATGGCTCCCGGCGATCGCGTGGCGATCTGGATGGAGGACGAAGAGGGCCACTCGATCTTCGGCAAGATCGAACAGCAGGTGGTCCAGATCTAAGCCGCCATCGAGCGGGCGGCAGCGCGGCTCACACGCACTGAAGCAGCCGATGGCGGTCGTGCGTGCCCTCGGCGCGGTATTTCCAGCCGAGCGGTCCCTGCGCCACATGGACCCGGTTCCGCCCGGCCGCCTTCGCGGCATAGAGAGGCGAGTCCGCCGTCTGGAGCGCCAGAGTCGCGCTGCACGGCTCGCGCAAGTGCGCCAAGCCGATGCTCGCGGAAACGCCGAACATGCCGCCATCGGCGTCGCGGATCTGATTCTCGTTGATCGCTTCGCGCAGCCGTTCGCACACATCGGTCGAATCCGCCGCGGCATCATGCCGAGCGATCATTCCGAACTCCTCGCCGCCGAGGCGGGCGAAGAAGCACTCGTCATTCGACAGGCGCTTCATGATCCTCGCGACGTGCTTGAGCACGAGATCGCCGACATCGTGGCCGTAGCGGTCGTTGACCGTCTTGAAATGATCGAGATCGATGATCGCCAGCGAGAACGGGCGCTCATCCGCCACGGCCAGGGCCGGCTCCAGTTCCTTGAGGAAGGCGCGGCGGTTGGGCAGCCCTGTCAGGGGATCGGTAGAGGCATCGCGCATGGCCTGCAGTTCCTCTTCCTTGCGGACGGTTACGTCGCGCACGGTGACGACATAGCTGCCGGGAACCGCCTGCCCTCCCTCGACCGCTCGGACTTTCGCCTCGAGCCAAAGGGCCTCTCCGCCCTTCGTGACCGGGCGCTCGACGACCTTGGTCACTCCCGGCGCCGCTCCGGCCCGCGCGAGTGCATCCGCGATCAGCGGCGCATCGGCATCGTCGAAGAATATGGACAGTGGCAGGCCCTCGAGGTCGTCGGCTCCGCTGAGGCGCAGGCCCGCAGGAGAAGCGAAGCGGATCTGTCCAGTTTCATCCAGGCTCAGCAGCGCATCGTCCGAGTGATCGGAGATCATCCGCTGCAGCGCCTCGCGGTGCAGGATGTTCGCGTGGAGGATCTCCCGATGCTTGAGCGCCGTCGCCACCGGCAGCGACGCGAGCAGCACGACCACGAGGTAGAACTGCAGGAACATGGCCTTCTCCGCTAGCGCGACCGGCAGGGCCGCGAACGGACCGGCGCCAGCGATCAGCGAGGCTGAGGCTACGAGGGCAGTCAGCAGGACCGCGACCGATGCCCCGATCCGGCCGAAACGGAAGCAGGCGACCATCAGCGGCAGGATCGGCAGGAACAGGATGGGATAGGCCGTCTGGTAGAACGCGAGAAACGCGACCGCGACGCAGGCTAGCGAAAGAGCGGCGAGTTCCCCCCAGCTGCGCCGCGTGCGCAGCCGTGTAAACCCGACAGGTCTTCCGCGCGCGAGCAGGAGCGCGAGCGGCAGCGCCAGGAGCGTGCCGAGGCCATGCCCGGCGAACCATTCGATCGAATGATGCCCCCATACGCCCCCCACTTCCGCCGCAACGAGCCCTCCGCCCGGCAGCGACGCCAGACCGGGGCCAACGATTCCGCCGACTACGATAAGCTTCACGAAGCCGGACCAGTTTTCGAAGTAATCCCGCTCCGGACGCAGCCGCACGAGCAGCGCGGCGATGAGCGTGGCCTCGCACATGTTGACCAGTGCCAGCGGAATCGCGGCGTGCGGACCGAAGCCGAACAGTGTGGTCGCGCAAATACTGAGGCTGGCGAAGAAGATCACCGTGCGCGGCCATGCACGCGCCGGCACGCTAACGAGCAGCGCGGCAAGAATGGCGGTCCCGAACCAGACCAGCGCGAGACCGCCGCTGAAACGAGTCGAATAGATGGTGAGCGATGTTACCGCGAAGAACGCAAGCGCGAACCCGAAGGTCCGCAAACCCGACTCCTCCACGCTGCGCTGAACCCCGGCCATCCCCCTTCATGGCCGCAAGCGGTTAAAAATTCGCAAGAGGAGGG
>JAPSJS010000094.1 GCA_031178065.1 Altererythrobacter sp. | reverse complement strand
CAGAATGATCGCCTCCACGATGGTGTGAAGCACCTCGTCGATGGAAAGCTTGATGAAAGCGGTGCTGTCGCGCGGGTACGTGATCTTGTAGCCGGGCGGCAGGTTCTCGCTTAGCTCGGCGACCCGGGCCTTGACCGCATCGGCGGTCGTCAGGGCATCGGAGCCGGGCGCAAGCTGGATGGCAAGACCTGCGGCAGGGTGACCGTTGAGCCGCGCGGACATGTTGTATTTTTCCTGGCCGAGCTCCACGCGCGCGACGTCCGACAGACGGACGATCGAGCCGTCGGTCTGCGTCTTGAGGACGATGTTCCTGAACTGCTCGGGTGTCGTGAAGCGGGATTTCGCCTTGACGGTGGCGTTCAGCATCTGTCCGTCGACGAACGGGGGAGTGCCGATCTGTCCCGCCGAGACCTCGACATTCTGCGCCTGTATCGCCGCACGTACATCGGACGGCATGAGCTGCACGGCGGCCAGCCTGGCAGGATCGAGCCATATGCGCATCGCGTAGGGCGATCCGAACGGCTGGATTTGACCGACGCCCGTGACGCGGGCCAAGCTGTCCTGGAAGTTGCTCGCAAGATAGTCGGCAATGTCGCTCTCGCTCGACTTGTCGGTCTCATCGTACATCGCCAGAACAAGCAGGTAGTCGGAGTTCGACTTGGTGACCGTGACCCCCTGCGCCTGAACCTCCTGCGGAAGGCGCGACATCGCCTGCTGCACCTTGTTCTGGACTTGCACTTGGGCAGTGTCCGGATCCACGCCCTGGCGGAAGGTGGCTGTGACGGAGGCGCTGCCCGAGGCGCTCGAGCTGGACGAAAAATACTCCAGCCCATCGATTCCGGTGAGCTGCTGCTCGAGGATCTGTGTGACACCGGTCTCCAGCGTTTCGGCCGACGCGCCGGGATACACTGCCGAGATTTGCACAGTCGGCGGGGCCACATCCGGGTACTGCGCGATCGGAAGCGATGAAATCCCGAGTATTCCACCCAGCATGACCGCGGTCGCAATGACCCACGCAAAAATGGGCCGATCGATAAAGAAGCGACTGATGCTCACTTCGCGGCTCCGCTCTCGGCCGCAATCGTCACCGCGACCGGCCGGACCGCCGCGCCGGGCCGAACCTTTGCAGTGCCTTCCACGATAACCCGGTCGCCAGCCGACAGCCCCGAGGTGACGAGCCATTTGTCGCCAATCGCCTTGGCCGCGGAGACGCTCTTCTGGACGACCTTGTTCTCCTTATCGACGATCAGCACGGTGGCGTTGCCCTTGGCGTCCCGGCTGACGGCCTGCTGGGGAACGAGGATGCCGTTCCCCACCACTGCCTCGGGAAGGAGGACCCGGACGAACATCCCGGGCAAGAGCAGGCCCTCGGGATTGGGGAAGCGCGCCCGCAGCGTTACCGTCCCCGCGTTGGGGTCGACCGTGACCTCGCTGAACTCCAGAGTGCCTTCCTGAGGGTAGGCCCGGCCATTCTCCAGCACGAGGCGAACCTTCGTGCTGGCGGGCAGCACGTCGCCTGAAGCGAGACTTTCGCGCAGATTCAGCAGATCCTGGCTCGACTGCTGGATATCGACGAAGATGGGGTCCAGCTGCTGAATAGTGGTTAGGGCCCCCTCCTGATTAGCGGTCACCAGAGCGCCTTGGGTAAAGGCCGAGCGTCCGATCCGGCCGCTGATCGGCGCGGCCACATTCGTGAAGCCGAGGTTCACCTGCGCGGTACGAAGCGCGGCCTTGTATTGCGCTACGTTGGCGCTGGCTTGCCGGGCGGCTGCGACGGCATCGTCTATGTCCTGTTGGCTGACGGCATCCACCTGCGTGAGACGCTCGTATCGCTCGGCTTTGGCCTGCGCCGTGGCGAGCGCCGCCTGGGCATTGGCCAGCTGCGCTGCGGTTTGATCTCGCGTTGCCTCGTAAATGCGCGCATCAATTTGGTAGAGCGGCTGCCCTGCTCGTACGAACGAACCCTCCTCGAAAAGGCGCTTGCGAATGATCCCCGCCACCTGCGGGCGGACCTCGGCGATTGCCGTCGGCGACGCCCGGCCGGTCAATTCGGCAGTGAGCGTGACCGGCTCTGTCTTCAATGTGACGACGCCGACTTCGGCCGCCGGGCGCTGGCCGGCCTGATCACCGCCGCCCGCCCCGCCGCAGGCCGCCAGCACGAGCAGCATGCTCGCGCTGACTAACCCGGCAGTCCCGCGGCGGACGCGGGCGCCCACGGACGATTCCCGTGGCCGATCCGCCCCGCTCTCGCGCAGCCGATTGCCTGAATCTTCAGCGGGCGAATGTAACGGGGGACGCATGATGATCGACATGAACACAACGAGATTCGCCTATTATTTTATGATAATCGTTGCGCGCCGTAGTCGCGGTTTTCTGGAAAGCCAACCCCGAAATTGCGATCGCCGGATCCAGAGAGTCCGCGAAGTACCGTTGGCTGTTTCCGGCAGCTTGGGCTAACCGACTAGGGATTTTGAAAGGAGGACCGCCCGAATGCAGAGTGACCGGATCGGAAGCGGCATGCGGATCTTGCTCGTCGTGATGACTGCGTTCCTGGCCCTCTACCTGCCTGCGAAGTATGTTCTGGCGTGGGGCGCCCCAGAACTCGCTGCGGCCTTGGGCATTCCCTATCTGCACGACTTGCCGGTTGCCACGGTGGTGGTGGTCAACGTTACGGTTATCATTCATTCGCTCTTGATGATCGTGGTCGTGCGTCAGGTCTGGCAGCTCGCCAAGGTCTTCCGCACTGGCATCTTCTTCTCTCAGGAGAACGTGATCAGGATTCGGCGGATCGGGAGATACCTTATTCTCATCAGCGCGCTTGGCGTTCTCGCTCCGCTCAGCGCCATCCTATCTGTGTTGCTCTCGGGTCGCCCGGTCCAGTTCGACACGGCGGTAGCGCAGATCTTGTTCAATTTCCCCGCAGGCACACTCGTGTGCGGCCTGCTTGCGCTAATCATCGCCCGAGCTTTCGATAGAGGGGCAAAGATGGCCACCGAGGCCGAGTTCACTGTCTGATCATGTGGATCGTATCCCGCCTCGACGTCATGCTCGCGCTCCGGAAGATGAGTCTCAAGGACTTGTCCGCCGCAACCGGGATCAGCATGACCAACCTCTCGATCTTGAAGACAGGGAAGGCTCGCGCAATCCGCTTCACCACCCTGGTTGCGCTATGCCGCGAGCTTGACTGCCAACCTGGAGATATCCTCGAGTTCGACCCAGCAGCACCGGCCCTCGTGGAAGAGGGGGACGGCTAGCATCGTACCAAAGATCGGGTGCTTGATCGGCTGATCGCATCCTTGATATTTTTTATGATTATCGTTGTATCGACAATGATATTCATTTAGCGGACCGGCTCCTGATGCGTCGAGCAAGAGAGTCGCAATGCATATTTACGGCCGCAGATCGGTTTTTCCCATCCTCACAGGCGCCATGATATCCCTGGCGCCAGGGGCAGGCATAGCGCATGCGCAGGATGTGACCGCAGCCCAGCAAGGGCAGGACCGACCATCAGCAGGCGAAGAACGGCCGGCACAGCGAGGCGGGGACCACTTCATTGTTGGAACGGGTGCGGCTTACGCACCAACCTACCAGGGTTCCGACGACCACCGCGTCCTGCCTGTCCCGGCGATCGATGTCGCTTGGGGCCCCCTGTTCGCCAACTTGCGAAACGGGATCGGGATCGCTCCGATCAGCACAGACGCCGTCACGGTCGGGGTGGGGGCGACCTATATGCCGGGCTATCGGAGCAAGGATGTTCCTGCCGGGGTCGGCAACCTCTCGGTCGGTTTGGGTGCGCGTGCATTCGCGAGCATCAGGGAAGGCGGGTTGATAGGCACTATCGGTGCCACAAAGGGAGTCGCCGGCGGGAACAAGGGCTTCATCGCCGATGCCAGCATCTCCTATCCGATCGGTGTCACACCGCGGCTCATGCTTGTACCCACTCTCGGAACCTCCTGGACGAACGACAAATACAATCAGCGCTACTTCGGCATCAGCCCAGAGCAGTCCGCCGCATCAGGTCTCGCCGCCTTCCGACCCGGCAGCGGGTTGAAGGACGCATCCGCTATTCTGACCGGGAGCTATCGGCTGACGGACAGGCTGATGCTCGGCGTTTCCGGAGGGGTCACCAAATTGATGGGAGACGTGGAGGACAGTCCTCTTGTGCATCAGGATACTCAGCCATTTGGCTTTTTCTCGCTCAGCTACCGCTTGGGACGGTGAGCGTTGAACGCTCCCGCGCGAGCAACCTCACGGCGAGTGCTTCGGTCAGCCGCGCCCATCGCAGTCCAGCACACCACAACGGCCGCGCAGCGTCGTAGCTGTGTTGCAACCATCCTTTCGAGCAGGAGATTGAAAATGCGACTTCTTACTCGCCGGCTGATTCTCGTCGCAGGCCTAGCGCTGCCGCTAGGCGCTTGCGCGTCCGACAATTACAACGACCGACGTGGCTATGGACGATCAGGCTACGACAACCGCCACGACGAACGGCGCGATAATCATTACCGGCGCCAGCTAAAGGACAGCGACCGCATATACCGCGATCGGCAAGGTCGATATCGCTGCAAGCGCGACGACGGTACGGAGGGAACGATCGTCGGTGCGCTGGCCGGCGGGGTCCTGGGCAACATCATTGCCCCGGGGGAATCGAAAACCCTCGGGACGATCCTCGGGGCAGGGGCAGGAGCCCTTGCAGGACGCGCGATCGATCGGGGTGACATCCAATGCGA
>JAPSJS010000009.1 GCA_031178065.1 Altererythrobacter sp. | reverse complement strand
GACCTACACCGCCACGGGGCTGCCAGCGGGTCTGACGCTGGATCCCGTGACCGGCATCATCAGCGGGACGATAGACAACTCGGCGAGCCAGACCGGGACTGCCGGCAATCCGGCGGGCACCTATACCGTCGTCGTAACCGCCACCGATGGCAGCGGCGCTTCGGTGACGCAGAGCTTCGACTGGACGGTTGCGAACCCGGCGCCCGAGGCGGCGCCCGACCAGGGTAGCGTGGTGGAGGACGGAGCGGATCTGGTCGTCTCGGCCGCCGATGGCGTGATCGGCAGCGGTTCCGCGCCTGCGGGGGCCGACACCGATCCGGACGCCGACAGCTTGGCGGTCACCCATGTGATCACCGGAACCGCCGACGACCTCGGCGACTTCGCGGCAGGCGCGACGCCTGGCGTTCCGATCACCGGCACTTACGGCACGCTTACGCTGAATGCCGACGGCAGCTACACTTACGTCCTCGACAACGACAATCCGGTCGTGAACGGCCTGAACGCGTCGAGCCCGCCGCTTTCGGACGCCTTCAGCTATGCCATCTCCGATGGCGAAGGCGGCACCTCGTTCACGACGCTGACCATCACGATCAACGGCAATGAAGACGGCGCGCCCTCGATCACCCCTGCCGATACCAACGGCGCCGAAGCGGGCGAGGCCACGGTTTACGAAGCGGGGCTGACGAGCGACGGACCTGCCGGCCAGAGCGCCGCTGCAACCGGTACCATCGCGATTTCCGCCGGCAACGGTCTCGCCAGCGTCACCATCGCGGGCCTCACGCTGACGCTTGCCGAGCTGGAGGCCATTACGGCCGGCGCTCCGGTCGAGATCCACACGCCGCAGGGCAAGCTGACTCTCACGGGCTACACCTCGTCGGGTGAAGTTGGCGGCGTCTCCACGGGCGGCAGCCTGAGCTACACCTATACGCTGGAAGACACGGTCACCAATCCCGACGCGGCATCCGGCAGCAGCATCGAGGACATTGCGCTCGCGGTCGGGGACGTCGCGGGCGGAACCAGTAGCTCCACTCTCGGCGTCACGATCGTCGACGATGCGCCCACGATCGAGAGCGTCGAGGCCGTTACGGTGGACGAAGCCAATCTGGCAGGCGGGACCGACCCGAACGCCGGCGCGCTGACTCAGTCGGGCTCGCTCGATATCCGCACCGGTGCGGACAGCGGCACCGTCAGCACCGTCTTCGATGGCGCGCAGACGGCCCCGGCCGGCCTGACGTCGAACGGCGTCCCCGTGGTCTACGCCGTGAGCGCCGACGGCCTCACGCTCACCGCGACCGCAGGGGCCGGCGGCCCGGTCGTCTTCACGGTGGCGTTGACCAATCCCGGCACGCCCTCGCTCGGGTACGATTTCACGCTGACGGGGCCGCTCGACCACGGCGGGTCGAACATCGACCTGTCGTTCGGCTTCGCGGTCACCGATGCCGACGGCGACAGCGACGGGGGCAGCTTCCAGGTGTCCGTCGTCGACGACGGGCCCGTGGCGGTGAACGATCCCGGCGTGACGCTGGACGAGGGCGGGGCGGTGGCCGGCGCGAACCTGCTGGGCAACGATCAGGCGGGTGCCGACGGCGATGCCAAGGTGACCTCGATCACCTACACGAACGAGGCCGGCGACAGCATCGCGGCGGCCGTGCCCGCAAGCGGCGTGACGGTCGACACGCGCTATGGCTCACTGACCGTCCATCCGGACGGCACCTGGAGCTACACCAGCGACGCGACCGAGAACAATCCTGCGGGCGTGAGCGAGAGCTTCGGCTACACGATTGAGGACGGCGACGGATCGACGTCCACGGCGGTTCAGCCCATCACCGTGACCGACACCGATCCTTCGGCCGGCCCGGTGGGGCTCACGCTCGACGAGCACGACATTCCGGGCGCGGGCAGCGCGGGCTCGCCTACCAATTCGGTGACCGAGGATCTGGCGATCGTCAGAGGGCCGGACGCGATCAGCGACGTGGTGTTCGACAGCGCCACGGTCAGCGGGCTCGAGGCGCAGAACCTGACCTCGGGCGGAACGGCGCTCGTCTATACCGTGAGCGCCGACGGGCACACCCTGACCGCGACGGCGGGCGCGGGCGGCGCCCCCGTGTTCACACTGGTGCTCAACAACCCGAACGACGCGGCGGGGACGAGCCAGAGCGTCACCCTGACGCTGACCGGCAAACTCGACCACGCGGCCGCGGGCGGCGAGAACGGCCTGTCGATCCCGGTCGACTATACCGTGCACGATACCGATTCCAGCGCTCCGGCAAGTCTCGACCTGACGATAGTGGACGACGTGCCGACGGCCGCGGCCGACGCCGGTGTCAGCACCGTCGAGGGCGGGAACACGGTGGCGGGCACGTCGCTGCTCGCCAACGACGTGCAGGGCGCCGATGGCGCGCGGGTGCACCAGATCCAGTACACCAACGAGGCCGGCGAACTGACCACGGCGACGGTGGCGGCGGGCCCGGCGGGCAGCACGTTCGATACGATCCACGGCAGCCTGACCGTTCATCAGGACGGGACCTGGAGCTATACCAGCGATCCCGCGGTGAGCGCGGGCGCCTCGGTCGACCACCCGCAGCCGGGCAACGACCTCTCGATCGAAGACGTCTTCAACTACAACCTGATCGACGGTGACGGCGACGTCAGCGGCTGGGCGAGCCAGACGGTGACCGTGGACGATACGGCGCCTTCCATCGGCACGCCGGACACCACCGCAGTCAACGAGGCGAACCTGCCGAGCGGCAGCGATCCCGACGCCGCGGGGCTGACGCAGACCGGCTCGCTCGACGTGACGAAGGGTGCGGACGGCATCGATGTCACCTTCGATGCGGTTCAAAGCGGGCTGATCGGTCTCGGCCTTTCCTCCGGAGGCGCGGAACTGATCTACTCCGTCAGCGCCGACGGTCACACGCTGACCGCGACCGCCGGAGCGGGCGGACCGGTGGTGTTCACCGCCACCATTACCGATCCGGCGTCAGCCAGCGCCGGCTACACCTTCGACCTGTCGCGTCCGCTGGATCATACCGGAGGGGGCGAGATCGAGCTTCCGATCGGCTTCGGCGTGGTGGACGGCGACGGCGACGTGGATGATGCGAACTTCATCATCATCACCATTACCGACGATCAGCCCGCAACCACGCGCTCGTTCACTCTCGACGAAGACAGCAGCGGCATTACGTTCAATACGAGCGCGGACGCCACCAGCCTGAACACGGTCGCCGGCGACCCGGCGAACGGCACCGCGACGGTCAATCCGGACGGCACCGTTACCTATGTGCCCGATGCGAATTTCAGCGGGACCGATACGTTCGATTATTCCACCACGGCCGATGATGGGACTACCGTCGTCACCACGGTGACGGTGACGGTAAACCCCGTTTCCGACGTCCCGCAGGTGCCGGTCGACGCCGCTGCGGTTCTGACCAACGAGGACGAAGCGGTTGCGCTCGGCCTCAACGCACCGGTCGTCACCGATGCGACCGACCAGAACGGTGCCGGCGCGGGCGATAATCCCGAACTGCTCGGTGCGATCACGCTCAGCGGTCTTCCGGCCGGCGCCGTGCTGCTCGATGGTGCAGGCAATGTCCTGCTGACATCGGACGGCAGCGACGTCACCATCCAGCTTTCCGACGGTTCGCACGTTTCCGGCCTCACGTCGGACCTGACGCTGAGCAGCGCCGACTACGAAGCCCTGCAGGTGCTCCCGCCGCCCGAAAGCCACGCGAACTTCACGGTCAACGTGGGCGTGACCAGCTACGAAGTCGGTGACGACGGCACGCAGATCCCCGGCGTGCCCGGTGCGGCTTCCTCGACCGACGTCACGGTCAACGTGGAGGCGGTGACCGATCCGATCGAGCTCTCGCTGGTCGACGGCGATGGCGATACCTCCGTGAGCGATCACACGTTCGCAGAGGACACGAGCTTCGACCTGTCGGATCTCCTGTCGGTCAATTTCCCGAGCATCGACGGCAATGCTGGCGCGGACACGGATGGCTCCGAAGTCCGCTGGTTCGAGATTTCGGGCCTGCCGATCGGCACCACCGTCAACGGCGTCGAGGTCACGGCGGCGAACCCGGTGGTCACGGTCGCGGCGCCGGGCCTGAGCACGTCTCCGACCGGCCTGCCGCCGATGACGATCACACCGCCGCAGGACTTCAGCGGCGACGTGACGATCACGGTCAGGCTCAACGCGCAGGACCGCGATGCCGATGGCGTCGGCGCCGGCCCGACGACCGGCGGCGTGGAGCGGGCTTCGGTCACGCTCGACCTGCATGTCACGCCGGTGGGCGGGGACGTGACCGCGTCAGACGTTTCGGTGCCCGAGGACACGGCCGCGGCCTTCCTCTCCGGCATCGAGGTCACGGACCAGGGTGGGAACGGTACCGAAATCATCACTGAGGTGCAGTTCGAGGTGCCCGCAGGCTGGACCGTCGCCGACACCGGTAGCGGCGCCGGGTATACGGCAGGTCAGTCCGGCGGGATCTACACCATCACGTTCGACGCGAGCCTGAGCGAAGCGGAGCGCGAGGCGGTGCTGGACGGCTTTACGATCGCCGCGCCCGCGCACAGCAGCGCCGACCAGACGATCGACGTCGCGGTGACCACGGCCGACACGGTCAGCATCGAGGGCAGCGACGTCACCCAGACGACCACGACCACCTTGCCGATCGAGGTCACCGTCACGCCGGTGGCCGAGGCGGTGGGCAGCGACAGCGATGGTGACGGGACCGCCGACGCCACGATGACGCCGGGCCACGCCTACACGACGGTGGGCGCGGAAGATGCCTGGTTCGCGCTCGGCACCGAGGGCGGCTTCAACCTCGAAGCCGGCTGGAGCGATCAGGACGCGGACGAACAGGTCTTTGCCCGGCTGACCCCCGAGCTGATCGCCGGGGACGGCGGCTCCAGCACCGCCATCGGTTCGCAGTTCCGCTACATGGACGGCGACGGCGAGTGGGTCACGGTCACTTACGCCGGTTCTCCGGTCGACATTCCGGTCGAGTATCTCGACACCCTCGAGTTCAAGGC
This sequence comes from Altererythrobacter sp., assembly GCA_031178065.1. Lineage (GTDB taxonomy): Bacteria > Pseudomonadota > Alphaproteobacteria > Sphingomonadales > Sphingomonadaceae > Pelagerythrobacter. Next base: position 67,113 of record JAPSJS010000009.1, on the reverse strand, counting down.
GCCAGAGAACCTGTCCGGAGCGTTCGAGATCGGCGTCGAGACGCTCACCGTCGATACCGACCCCGACACCGGTGCACAGGTGGAGACCGTCTCGGGTTCGGCCACTCTGTCGAACCTGGTGATCGAACCGGTCGCCGACGAGGTCACCATGGCCCTGAACGCGCGCGCTACGGGCGTGGAGGACACGGCCATCCCGCTGGATGTCAGGCCGACGAGTTCGGACCCGTCCGAAACCTTCACGGTGACGATCTCCAACATCCCGCCGGGCGCTCAGCTCTTCTATGACGGCGTGCTGCAGACGCCGGTCGGCGGCAGCGTGACGCTGACGGATTTCGATTCCAGCAAGGCGCTGGCCATTCAGCCGCCGCCCAACAGCAACGACGACTTCACGCTGGGCGTGTCCGCCGTCTCGGTGGATGGGGCCGATGTATCCGCGGCTACGAGCCTGAACGTGAACGTGTCCGTTCGCGGGGTGGCGGACGAGGCCACCGTTACGCCGGTGGACGCGACCTACAGCGAGGCTGCACTCGACAGCGGCGCCGACCAGGTGATGCTCAGCGAACTGGTGACGGCGGATCTCTCGGATACGGACACCTCGGAAGTGCTGACGATGCGCGTCACGGGCCTGCCCGAAGGCTTCTCGCTCAGCGCGGGCACGATGCTGGTCGGCGGCACGGGCGCGGAACGCGTCTGGGTGCTGACGCAGCAGCAGTTCGAGACGGCGACCATATCGACCCCCGCGAACTACAGCGGAACGCAGGCGTTCACCGTCACCCCCGTGACGACCGAGAACGACGGCGACTCGCGGACCGGCACTCCGCAGACGGTCGAGATCACGGTCACGCCGTCGGCCGAGGCCGGGGTCACGACCAGCGCCGTGCTGACAGAGGATGTCGTGACGCCCCTCGGCCTCGGCATCGTCCACCAGAACGGCGATGCCGACGAGGCTCTCACGACCGTGTGGATCTCGGTCGATGACGCCGATAGCACGAATTTCACGCTCTATCTCGGCGGAACGCCGTTGTCCGCCGCTGGGCTGACCACCGAGACGATCGACGGGCAGAGCTATTACGTCCTGACCGGCGCGCAGATCGGGGAACTCGGAGCGAAAGGCGCGGCCAATCTCGACGGCTCCCTGGGCTCGTTTGACTTCAAGTACGAGATTACCGACGACAGCTACGGCTCGACGCCAGCAGGCGCGAGCGGCACGGCGGTGCAGGACGGCATCTTCGACCTTAGCGCCACTCCGGTGACCGACGCGGTCGACGTGTCGATCACCGCCATCGCGGGATCGGCCGGCGTCACGACGGTCTCCGACGACGTGGTGGGCGACGATGCGTCGCCCGACTCTGCGACACTCAATGCCGGCGACATGGTCACGGTGACCCTGAACGTCGCCAAGGTTCCCGATGCCGGCAGCGCCACCGGAACGGCCGATGCCGACGGCAGCGAGAAGGTGATCCGCGTCGTGATCGAAGGCGTGCCGGACGGCGTTTCCGTCCAGGGCGCCGAATATAGCGGCGGGGGCACCTGGCTGCTGATCTACGACGACGCGGCGGCTCTGCCGATCAACAGCGCGGGCGGCATCGATCTGCCGGTCGTGTTCGACGTCAGCGGGTTCGCCGGCGATCTCCAGGACGTGCCGATCAGCATGCAGGTGCAGACGCAGGACCGGGGCGAAGTCAACGCCGGAACGGCCGTCGTGTCCGACACCGTCACCTGGCATCTCACCACCGAGTTCACCGGCGGCGACGGCGCGATCCCAGCGCAGATCGACCAGTGGGCGTACAACGGCGCGCACGCCGGCGAGGACACCGAGTTCGCGCTGTCCGACGTCATCGACGCGCAAGTGACGATCCGGGACGCGACGGTGGACAATACCTTCACGGTCAGCTTGACGGACGTTCCGCCCGGCACCGTGATCGACGGCATGACCTCGACGATCGTCAACGGAGTCGAGGTCTGGACCGCCTCGATAACGGTACCGCCGGGCGGCGATGCCGACGCGGCACTGGCCGGCCTTCTCGACAGCATCGGGATCACCGCGCCTGAAAACAGCAATGCGAACAACGCCCCGGGCGCGTTCCACCTCGACGCGCGGCTGACTGTCTCGGTCGCGGGCGGCGACAACGAGAGCGCCGACATCGACGACATGACCGTGCCGGTGGATCCGGTAACCGACCCCGGCGAAATCACCATCTCGCCCGAAGCGATCGACGAGGGCACCGCGTCCATCCCGGTGACCATCACGGTCTCGAACGATGCCGACGGCGCATTCGGCGAGATCATCGACGGCAAGGTCTACGTGAAAGTGGACGCTGCCGGCAGCACGAATGGGCTCGAAAACGGCACGCTCACCCACAACGGCGCTCCGCTGACGACCGAGGTGGTGGACGGCGAGACCTACTACGTCATCACCGGGGTCACCCCGGGCGCGCCGATCGACCTCGTCTATACGCCGGACAACAGCACCGCGGGCGAGGTTTCGTTCAGTGCGCTGGTGCGGACGCAGGAAGGTGGCTCCGCGCTCGTGCAGACCGGCACCGCCACCGGCACCGGACAGGTCATCATGATCAACAATGGCGTGACGATAGGCAGCGGGCCTTCGTCGGGCAACGAGTCGAGCCAGGTTCAGATAACCAATTTGGTGGTCTCGCTCGTCGACGACGACGGATCGGAGACGATCAACTCCATCCTGCTGTCGAACCTGCCGAACGGCTTCCTCGTCTATGTCGGCGATTCCGCTGCGACGGCGACGCTGGCGAGCAATGCCGGCGGCACCAACACCTGGGTCATTTCCAATCCCGACGGTTCGCTTCCGTCCTACGTGGCCATCGTGCCACCCGAGAACTGGAGCGGAACGCTCGACAACCTGTCGGTCACGGTCGAGAGCGGCGAGACCGTCTTCAACGACGGGCTCATCCAGAACTTCGATCTGGGTCCGGTTACGGTCAACCCGGTGGCGCAGGGCGTCGACCTTACGGCGACCAACACGTTCGGCCCCGAGAACCGGGTCATCCCGCTCAATCTCAACGCCTCCATGGCCGACGCGGCCGATGCCTCGGTTCCGGGCGCGGTCGATGCCTCTCGCGAGACGACGACGTTGAAGCTGACGGGCCTGGGTGAGTTCGCCTCGTTCTACGTCGGGGCGGATCAGAAGGTCGACGGCGTGAGCTACGACGCCGCGACTGACACCTACACCCTGACCGGCCTGTCGCAGGCGGATCTCGATCAGATCGGGTTCCTGCAGGCGCGTGACGCGCTGACGGATCAGAATACCACCGCTTCAGGCGTTCAGATCCGGGTGGAGGCGTTCACGACTGACGGGGCGAGTACTTCGGCATCCGACACGGTCGACCTGACGGTGAACTCCTATGCCCAGCTCGGGACGAACGGCAACGACTCGCTCCTGTGGACCGGCGGCACGATCAACGCAGGTGCGGGCACGGACACCGTCCGCCTCCGCGACGGGGAGAGCCTGTCGGGCACCGAGCTCGACACGCGGCTGGCGAACGTCGAGGCGCTGGATCTGCATGGCAATGCCATCAGCAGCCTCTCGGCGGCCGATGTCCTCGGCATTGCCGGCGGCAGCGATCCGATCCTCAAGCTGCTGGGCGATGCGGACGATTCGGTGACGCTCGGAGCAGGCTGGACGGCAGCGGGCTCCCAGCAGATCGATGGCATCGAGTACGCGATCTACACTTCCGCGGTCGGCGCCACGCAAGTGGAGCTGCACGTCCAGAGCGAGGTCGTGGTGGACTGAACCGGGCAGGGCGGCCTGCGACGGGCCGCCCTCCCGAGGTTCAGTTTCCGGTGGGCCTGCCCAGACTCAGCGCGTCGCGGATGATGTAGAACATGTCCGTCTGATCGGTCAGGCCGGTGAAGTTGATCGCGCGCGGGCCATAGGCCGCGACGCGAAGCTGCGCGCCGGTGTGGCCCTGCGATCCCTCCTCGGCGGTGCCGTAGCTGATCGTCATCACCGCATCGTCGTGCGTCCTGAGCGCGGCCGTCAGACCCGGCGCGCGGGTGCCGTTGCCGACGATCTGGCTGGTGTGCGCGTGATCGGCGGTCACGATCACCAGCGTGTGCCCATCGGCGCGGGCGAAGGCGAGGGCGGCCTGCACCGCTTCGTCCAGATCGACGGTCTCGCCGATCTGGCCGCACGGGTTGGCGGCATGGTTCTGCTTGTCGATCGAGGCGCCTTCGACCTGGAGGAAGAAGCCGTCCGGGTTGCCCTTCAGCAGCTCGATCGCCTTCGCGGTCATGGCGGCGAGCGTCGGGATGGCTTCGGTCCGTTCGGGATTGTCGGCGCAGCGGACGGGCGGCTGGTCGAGATTGCCGTGGTACGACGCTTTCGGACCGGTCCAGCGCACCGGCATGACGCCGGGCGCGAACAGGCCGAGCAGCGGCTGGCGCTGATCCGCTTCGCCCACAGCCCGCAACTCCGCAGCGTCGCGAACGATTGCGTAACCGCGCGCTTCGGCTTGCTGCAACAGCGTGCGGCCTTCGAACGGTCCAGCCTTGGCGACTTCCGCGAACGTGGCCGCGCCGCCGCCCAGCAGCACGTCGGGCCGCAGCGCCAGCGCCTGTTCCGCGATCGATCCGGCGCCGCCGTTCTCGAGCGCATTGGCCGGGCACACCTCACTCGTCGCCACCGGGCCATAGCACTTGCGCTGCGTCACATGCGCGATCTGCGCGGCCGGCGTTGCATCCTCGATCTCCCCGCTGGTGACGTTGCCGGTGGCAAGCCCCGCCGCCTTCGCCATCTCGAGCAGCGTCGGATGGGGCCGGGCGTGGATGTCGACGCCGATCGCGCCGTTGTACGTCTTCACGCCGGAAGACCAGGCGGTCGCGGAAGCGGCGGAGTCGGTCACGTAGTTGGGCTTCCCCGTCTCTCGATCGAGCGCATAGTGCGTGTACTGACCGGAAACCGGCAGCGCATCGATGCCCTTGAACGCGCCGCCGGCACCCTCGGCATAGTTGCGTGCGATGGTGATCTCGGAATCGCCCATGCCGTCGCCGATCAGCAGGATCACATTACGGACTTCGCGCTCGGCCAGCATATCGCGATAGTGGTCCGTCAGGTCGTCGCCGATGCGGCGCGCACCCGCTGGTACGCTCAGGTCGCCTTGCGCCGCGCGTGTCGGATCGGCAGCGGGCGAGGCGGTCTGGTCCTGACCGACGGCGGGCACTGCGGCGAGCGCGCAGAGCAGCATGATCGAAGAGCAGCGGAGCGGAAGCGGCATTGGCGTTATCCTGACGTGTGATGTTGAGAAGGGCGGTCAGCGCGCGGGCGCTTCGAGCGGATCGGTGCCGCAACCCTGCGGGCGGCTCACCGGATTGCAGGCGACGGCGGCCCCACCGGGCAAACCGACGCGATATGCGGTGCCGAAGCGGGGATCGGGCCAGAGGTAATCGGTCGAGACGTACTGCGCGCCGCTGGCGAGTGCCGCGTCGCGCTGGCGCGGGTCGCCGGTCCGTGCAGCGGCGGTGCCTTCGTCCGCGCGGGTCCGCACAATGAAACCGGCCTCGACCGCGCGCCGGATGCGCTCTGCCTGACGGATCGGATGGTTGAGCGTGAGATAGGCCGCCGCGGGCGAATCTTCGTCGGTGTTGACGAATAGCACGCGCCCTTCGAGCGAAGCGCGATCACCGCGATAGAGCGCGACCTTCTCGGGCCCTTCGTCGAGCGCGAACATGAGGCGTCCGCGCGCTGCCTCCAGCGTCGGCCAGTTGTCGGCAAGCACTGCCTCGCGCAGCGTCGGATAGCTCCCCTGGACATCGTCGGGGACGATCAGCTTGTCCGCCGGGAGGACCGACCGGATCTCGCGGTCGAGCGCGTCGAACGCGGTTTCGGTGAACGGCAGCGCCTCCACGATCGGGCTGGTATCGCCGGTGCTGTCCTTCGCGTTCATCATGACGAGGATCGGCGCATGGCCCGGGTGGGCGTCCGACCAGCTTTTGATGATTGAGAGACACTGCACCAGCGTCGGGCAGCTCGTGCGGTCGTCGAGGCCCGGAATGTGCTGGACCTTGAACCCGGGGCGCCGGAGCGCGGGATCGTCCGACGTGCCGGCGAAATGGCCACCATGCGGATCGTAATAGACGTCGAGCTCGATCTGCCGCGCTCCCGCATCGAGCTGCTCGGTCAGCGGCCGGTGCGCGTAATCGAGCGAGTCTGCGGCCTGCGGGTCGTACTCGCGCAGCTGCGCCATACGTTCGCCGGGCATCGCCAGCTTGTAGCTGTTATGCGTGCCGACCATCACCAGATCGTTGATCTTGACCGGATCTTCCGCCGCAACCGGTGTGGGATCGAGCATCAGGAGGATGGCGTTCAGCCAGAACATGTCTTTACCCCTGCGGTGACGGAGATGGCCGATATCTCGCCGGCTGCCGCGCCGATAGGCGGCCCATGTTAAGCTTGTGAGACGATCGTCCGAGGCGGGTTGGAGCGCCCTCCCGCCAGGCGGAAAGGCGCTCCCGTAACCGCTTGCCCGGCGATCAGAACTGGGCGCGAACGCCCAGACTGATGCGGCTTCCCGAGAACTCGTAGGTGGTCGGGAAAGCGGGATCCATCGTGTACCCCGTCGTCGCCTCGTCGGTGATGTTGATGCCCTGCAGCTCGACGCGGAAGTTATCGGTCACCTGATAGCTGACGGCCAGATCGACCTGGCCGTAGGCGTCGCGGTAGACCGGATACATGTTCCGCTCGATCCGCTCCACGTAGGCGCTCTTGTGGTTGTAGGACACGCGCGCCGCGAACGGCCCGCGTTCGTAGAACAGCGTCGCGTTGTAGGTGTTGTCGGAGAGGCCGATCGGTGAGGTCGGAATGTCGAGATCGGATTCGCCCGTCAGCGAGCTGTCGAGGAAGGTGTAGTTGGCATTCACGCCGAAGCCTTCTAACGATTCGTGGAACCACCAGAACGGCACCACCGCGACCAGCTCGACGCCGCTCACCTTGTACGATCCCTCGGCATTCACCGGCTGATAGACGTCGAAATCATAGACCCCGTCGATCGTGCCGTTGGCGTTGTACTTGGTCACGTCCTCGACCACGCCGGTCAGCTCGTTCTGCACCACGCCCTTGATGTTCTTCCAGAAATAGGACGCGGCGAGCAGGCCGTCGCTGCCGAGATACTTCTCGATGCCGACTTCCCACTGGTCGGCGTAAGTCGGCTTGAGGCTGGGGTTGCCATCGGTGAAGCGGAACTCGTTCCAGCTCGCCGTGCGCTTGTAGGCAAGGTCGGTCAGCGCCGGGCGGATCAGCGTCTGCGAGGCGGCCGCGCGGAGGAGCAGGTCGTCCGCCACCTCGATATGCGCGTTGATGGACGGCAGAACCTTCTCGTAGCTGCCCTCGCTGGAGACCGGCTCGTCGGTATAGCCGGTTGAGCCGTCGGGGTTCTGCACCTGGTGGAAGCCGGACGAGCGCACCGTCGTCTTGATGTAGCGCGCGCCGGCGTTCACGAAGACCGGCATCGAGGCGATGTCGAACTCGAAGTCGGCCATGCCGTAGGCGGCGATCGTCTCCTCCTTGACGCGGTAGAACTGGCCGTCGTCGAATGGCGAGAGGAAGCCCTCGGGCCGGAAGAAGTCGCGGGCGTAATCGTTCGAGATCTGCTGCCAGTCGAGGTCGCGCGCCTGATAATCCTTGCCGCCGACGATCTCGGTCACGTAGCCGAGTTCGCTGTCCGCCAGTGTCCGCTCGTTGACATACGAGGAGTCCCCGCGCGTCGGCCCCTGGATCTTCTCCTCGCCGTACTGACGCTCGGTCGTCTTGTTGGTGTAGCGTGAGCCGAAATTGATGCGCTTCAGCATGCTGTCGAAGTTGTAGGTAACGTCGAGCTGGGCGGTGTACTTGTCGTCCTCGATCTCCTCGTAGGTCGTCTCGTAGGCCTCGAAGAGATAGGATTCGGGCGAGTTGTACATGTCGATCGTGTTCGGATCGTCGCTCGGGATCGTCTCGCCGCCGGTTTCGGTGTAGCGAGTGCGCGACGGGGCGTAGGCGACGTGCTTCAGATTGGCGTTGTCGCGCGACTTGCTGGCGCCCGAGTAACCGGCGAGCAGGTCGATTTCCCAGTTGCCGGTTTCCCAGTTCATCTCCCCGCCGAACTGGCGGTAGTCGGTCTCGGTGATCCGCTCCTTGCTCAGGAATTCGTGCTGGGTAGCGGTGTAAGACACGTCGCGCAGGACGACGATGCCGTGCTCCGACAGGGTCGTGTCGTCGTAATCATGGATGATGCCGAGCGTCGACCGGCTGGACGCGGAATAGGCGGCCGCGTCGTATTCGTCCTCGACCGTGTCGAACGAGCCGAGGAAGGCGTCGAACGTCACGCTGAGCTGGTCGCTCGGGCGGTATTGCAGCGATCCCGAGAAGCCGAGCTTGTCCTGATCGTTGAGGTAGATCCGGTCGCCGACCTTGTCGAGGAAGACCACCCGGTCGACTTCGTTCCCATCGTTGACGTCATCGAACACAATGCCGGCGTCACGCTCGAGCACTTCGAGTGCCTGGTCGGTCTGCGCATCGCCCCGATCGGTCCAGCGAGAGATCGGGCGGAAGTTGATGCCGGAGTTGGAGTCGGTGCGGTTGGTCCGCTGCCCCTTCGACACCGAAAGAAGCACGCCGAAGTCGCCGAAGGTGTTGCTCGCGAGGACGGAGAACTGCGGATCGACCTCTTCGGAGATCGAGTTGTACGCGCCTTCCACGGAGCCGACCACGCGCAGGCCAGGATTGTCGAACGGGCGCGCGGTCCTGATCTTGACCGAGCCGGCGATGCCGCCTTCCTCATCCGCCGCGGTCGGCGATTTCTGGACGGTGACCGACTGGATCAGCTCGGACGCGAAGATGTCGAACTCGACGTCGCGCCCGCCCGAGCCGGACGCGGTGGCGAGATCGTTGATCGTCACCAACGTGAACTCGGTCGGCAGGCCGCGGACATTGACGCGGGTGCCGAGGCCCTTCTCGCGCTCGATCGTCACGCCGGGGATCCGCTGCAGCGCTTCGGACAGGTTCTGTTCGGGGAAGTCGGCGATGTCGGTGGCGACGATCGAATCCGAAAAGCCGATCGTCTCGCGCTTGATGTCGATCGCTTCCCGTAGGCTCTGGCGGTAGCCGGTGACGACGATGGCGTTTGCTTCGGCTTCCGCTTCTGCCGATGCGCCCGCATCAGCGGCCGGAGCAGTCTGCGCGAAGGCCGGTGCTGCGGACAGTGCGGCGAATGCCACCCCGGCAAGGAGCTGCGCGGCGCGGACGTTGACGGTACTCTTCATTTTTAGCTCATTCCCCCTGGAATTCACGCCAGTCGGGCAGCAGGCGACCTGCGCCGGCAGCGCCATGCGCGCGCCGGCACGCCGGATTCCGGGATGGAATTCCGGCGGCCGCAATCAGCGGCGACATCGCTCTGGACGAATGCACCACCTTGCCCTCGTAGCTGTTCCGATGTGAACGAGGGCGCTGGTGGGGAAGAGTTGTTACGCCTCCTTTGCGGATTCATTGCGGAGGCGTGACGCGTGCCAATTTTTGTGCGGGCGGCACGGCAGACCTGCCCGAGGGCACGCCACCTTGGGACCCGGAGCCGCGTTTCGCGGGAGAGCCAACTGCCAGTGGATTGCTGCCTTGGGGGCGGGATCGGACCCGCGAATGTCGGTCGGAAACTGGTGCCTCACCATTTTCTGGCGGCGCTACACCGAATCTCCTGGGATTGAACGGACGGGCAAGGGGAGCTTTCCCCGTTTGCTTTTCGGTTCGGACGAGGCTTGCGATCAGGCCCACTCGAAATCCGCAGGTCCGCTTCCAGTCCCGTCGCGCCTCGACTCGAAAGCCTGTTCGCGTCCCCCCGGCCGTCGCGGTCAGTCGATCGCCTGATAGATCAACGCCCGCAGCTTTCCGTGGTCGTCGATATCGCCGGCCGGCAGCAGCTGGGTCATGTAAGTGACCGTTAGCCTTTCCTCCGGATCAACCCAATATTGGCTGTGATAGGCACCGCCCCAGCCGAACTCGCCCTCGGATCCTGGCTCGCCCGCGGCCCCCAGATCCGTACGGATGGAGAAGCCGAGCCCGAAGCCCATTCCGGGGGTATATTCGATCGGCCCGAGGTGATCCGACACCATCAGCTCGACCGACTTGCGGCTCAGGTAACGCCGCCCGTCGAGTTCGCCGCCCTGTCGTATCATCTCCAGAAAGCGGCTGTAGTCGGCCGCAGTCGACAACAGGCCCGCGCCACCCGAATAGGCGATGCGAGGGCCGTCCAAATAATGTCCCTGCCCGAAATGGCCGCCGGTCGTCCATGCATTCGCATCCACAGCGCGCCTCACGCCGCCTTCCTCACCTTCGTAGACGACCGCGAGCCGGCCAGCTTTCTCGCGCGGCAGATAGAAGGAGGTGTCTTTCATGCCGAGCGGCTTGATCAGGCGCTCGTCGAGAAATTCCTGCAGCGATTTGCCGCTGAGCTTTTCGACGATCACGCCTAGAATGTCGGTGTTGTAGCCGTAGACGAACTTCTCGCCGGGCTGCGCCGCCATGGGCAGCGATGCCATGCGGGCGACGGAGCTCGATACAGGTTCGCTGCGGTCCGCAAAGTACCAGCCGAACAGGCCTGCATCGCGCCATGCGTCTTCCGCAGGACCACTGCCATAGGAGATGCCGGCGGTATGGGTGAGCAGATCCCGGATCGTGATGGCCCGATTGGCGGGAACGGTCTGGTAGCCGCCCGCGGGTGTGGCTACTGCCACGGTCGTTTCCTTCCATTCGGGCAGATGCTTGCCGACCGGATCGCCGAGCAGAAGCTTGCCTTCCTCCATCAGCATCATCACCGCGACGCTTGTCAGCGCTTTGGTCTGGGAGGCGATGCGGAAGATCGTGTCCTCCCGCATCGGATCGCGGGCTTCCTTGTCGCGCCATCCCACGGCTTCCGCAAAGACGCGCTTGCCGTCTTGCTGGATCATAACCACCGCGCCGGCCAGCCTGCCCTCGTCGACATAGCGCTGCAACTGCGTGCGCAAACGGTCGAGCCGCTCGGCCGACACCGTGGATGCAGCCGGCGCCTCCAGGATCCTGCCGGGCGTCTGCGCCTGTGCGGGGCCGACGCCGCTGAGCAAGGCGGTGGATACCAACAGGCTGGAGGCAATCTTCCCCGCGATCCAATTCATCGGTTCCTCACCTTTCTTCCGTGCGCCCATCGTCATGCGGGCGGTGCGATAGCGAGGTCAAGTGAAAGGAAACGTGCGCTTGACGGCTCCGCCGGCTCGCAGGAGAAGAGAGAGTTCCTGGCGTGCGGCAGGCCAGGACTTGGCCAGACGCGCTCTGCGTTGGACGAGACACGGCACCCAGGGGCTGGGTCCGGAGGCGGGTGAAGACCAGAAGAATTGTTGTCGGCACGAGCGAGCCGTAGGATTAGGGAGGAGAGCCGGTGGCCGAGGACGAAATTGAGGCGCGCGAAGCCGCGGATTCCGACTACTGGCGCGCCAACGTCAGGTTGCTGAGCGTGTTGTTGAGCATATGGTTCATCTGCTCCTTCGGCGCGGGGATCCTTTTCCGCGAGTACCTCGACCGGTTCTCGATCGGCGGCTATCCTCTCGGCTTCTGGTTCGCCCAGCAAGGCTCTATCTACATATTCCTCCTGCTGATCGTGATCTACGTGGTTCTGATGCGGCGGATCGAGCGCAAGTATGGCCTCACCGACGGTGAGCACAAGTGAGTACCCAAACGCTCATCTACGTCTTCGTAGCCGCCAGCTTCGCTCTGTATATCGGCATAGCGATCTGGTCGCGGGCGTCGTCCACCAGTGAGTTCTATGTCGCCGGCGGAGAGGTGAACCCCGTCGTCAACGGCATGGCTACCGCGGCCGACTGGATGAGCGCAGCGAGCTTCATTTCGATGGCCGGGCTGATCGCGTTCCTCGGCTATGACGGCTCCGTCTACCTGATGGGCTGGACCGGCGGGTACGTGCTTCTGGCGCTGCTGCTGGCGCCTTACCTGCGCAAGTTCGGCCAGTTCACGGTGCCGGACTTCATCGGTGCGCGATATTATAGCAAGACGGCGCGGGTCGTAGCCGTGGTCTGCCTGATCTTCATCAGCTTCACGTATATCGCCGGGCAGATGCGCGGAGTGGGTATCGTCTTCTCCAGGTTTCTCGACGTCTCGGTTACCATAGGCGTCATCGCCGGTATGGGCATCGTCTTCATTTATGCAGTGCTGGGCGGGATGAAGGGCATCACCTACACCCAGGTCGCGCAATACTGCGTGCTGATCTTCGCTTATCTGGTGCCAGCGTTTTTCATCAGCTTCATGCTGACCGGCAATCCGGTGCCGCAGCTCGGCCTCGGTTCGCAGCTTAACGACGGGTCCGGCCTCTACGTGCTCCAGAAGCTCGATCTCGTCGTCCAGGATCTTGGCTTCGCAGCCTATACCGCCGGCACCAAGTCGATGATCGACGTATTCTGCATCACCGCTGCGCTGATGATCGGTACGGCCGGGTTGCCGCATGTCATCGTGCGCTTCTTCACCGTCCCGCGCGCCTCCGGCGCCCGCAAGTCAGCCGGGTGGGCGCTTCTTTTCATCGCCTTGCTCTATACGACAGCGCCCGCTGTGGGCGCCTTCGCCCGACTGAACTTCACCGAAAGCGTGAACGAGGCCGCCTATGCGGATGCGCCTGGCTGGTTCACCAATTGGGAAGCCAACGACCTGATCGCGTTCCGCGACCGAAATGCGGACGGGGTGATGCAATATCGTGCGGGCAGCGCGTTCGATGGCGCACCGCTTTTCACCGGCGAGAGAGGAGCTTCGGGGGAGCGGCTGGTGATGAATGAGGACGTTCCGGACGGCACCAACGAAGTGTACGTGGATCGGGACATCATGGTGCTCGCCAACCCGGAGATCGCGAGCCTCCCCGGGTGGGTGATCGCGCTGGTCGCGGCCGGCGGTCTGGCGGCCGCATTGTCCACCGCCGCCGGGCTCTTGCTGGTCATTTCGAGTTCGGTCAGCCACGATCTGCTGAAGCAGACGTTCCGGCCGCAGATCACCGAGAAGGGCGAACTGGCCGCGGCCCGGATCGCGGCGACAGCTGCCATCCTGGTGGCCGGGTACCTCGGGGTCTATCCGCCCGGTTGGGTGGCGGAGGTGGTCGCATTCGCGTTCGGGTTGGCCGCCGCTTCGCTGTTCCCGGCAATTTTCCTCGGCATCTTCACACGATGGATGACCCGGGAAGGTGCGATCGCGGGCATGGTGACGGGGCTTGGTTTCACCTTTCTCTACATCGCCTACTTCAAGCTCTGGGAACCGACCGCGAACGTCCAAGAAAATTGGCTGTTCGGCATATCACCCGAAGGGATCGGCGTCGTTGGCATGCTGATCAACTTCGCTGTCGCGGCAGCGGTCGCCAAAGTCACCGCAAGACCTCCAGCTGAGGTCGGCCGTCTCGTTTCGATGATACGAGTGCCGTAGCAGCGCCAAGCGTAAATCTTAGCCGCCTCGCGTGACACTTCCCTCATGTTTTGCCCTCTTCGCGAGCATGGCGATGTTGACGAAGTGAACGTTATCAATTAGGTGAACGTTCACATAAGAATTTTGCATGCCGCGAAGCGCATGAAATCGGGAGGAGAATCAGATGAAATTGAAGGGCAACCCGTTTCTCGTCAGGGCGCTGGCGGGGACCTCGTTTGTGGCGCTGAGCGCGTGGGCGCCGGTCGCGCAGGCGCAGGATTCGTCCGCCGACGACTCTGCTCAAGAAGCCGCAGGCGATCCGGGTTCGGCGGACGAGAATGTCATCGTCGTATCGGGCATTCGCGCAAGTCTTCAGAATGCAATGAACATCAAGCGCGACGCTGTCGGCGTGGTGGATGCCATCAGTGCGGAAGATATCGGCAAATTTCCGGATACCAACCTCGCCGAATCGCTCCAGCGGATTACCGGTGTATCAATCGACCGCCAGAGCGGCGAAGGATCGAAGGTAACGGTCCGGGGCTTTGGGCCGGATTTCAACCTCGTTCTTCTCAACGGCCGCCAGATGCCAGCGTCAAGCTTGGGCGACTGCTGTTCGGCTCCCGCTTCGCGCTCCTTTGATTTCGCCAACCTTGCCTCCGAGGGCATTGCCGGCGTCGAAGTCTACAAGTCGGGCCGCGCTTCGCTGCCGACCGGCGGTATCGGCTCGGTCATCAACATCAAGACGCCGCGCCCGCTCGATCGACCGGGTTTTCAGGGCAGCATCGGCGTCAAGGGCGTAATCGACCACACGTTCGAGGATACCGAGATCACGCCCGAGGTTTCGGGCATCATTAGCAAGACATTTGCCAACGATACGATCGGCATTCTGGTGAGTGGCTCTTACCAGCGGCGCAAGGCCAGCCTCGCGCAGTTCACTGTTGGTGAGTGGCGCGAAGGGTATCTTGCAACAGAGGGCAACTGGGGCTCACTGGCGATGCCGGGCGACGCCCGGTACGCCAACATCGAGAACCGTCCGGAAGGCGACGATATCTACCAGGTCCCGCAGAACGCGGCCTACGACTTCACAGATATCGATCGTGAACGGATCAACGGCCAGCTTGTGCTGCAATTCCAGCCGTCGGATCAGATTAACGCGACGTTTGACTATACCTTCTCGCAGAACACGCTCGATGCGCGCACCAACAGCATCGGTGTGTGGTTCAATCACGATCAGACAAGCAGCAGTTGGACCGATGGTCCAGTCGCTGGTGCCAACTTCTACGCCGAGACCTTCGCACCTGGGAAGGACCTGGCCATCACGGGTGCGGTCGCGGCAAATCGCAGCATCAATCACTCGATCGGCGGAAACATCGAATGGAACCACCCGAGCGGCATGCGCTGGGTGCTGGATGCGCACCACTCAACCGCAGAATCCAAGCCGACATCTCCCTATGGCAGCAACATCGCAGTGGGGACTTCGATCTTCGGTGTGGAGAGCCAGCGCGTCGATTTCACCAGCGAGATGCCTGTCATCTCGGTCGACATGTATCCGGGCTTCGAGATCGATCGGTCGAATATCCGCCCATCGGGCAATGCCTTCCGTAACGCCTACATGAAGGACCGGATCACCGAGGTATCGCTGAGAGGCGCGTACGACTTCGATGCTAGCTTCATCGAAAGCCTCGATTTCGGCGCGACCTATACCGACAACAAGGTTCGCACTGCCTACGGTTTCCTCCAAAGCGACAGTTGGGGCGGCACGTTGAGCGCGGAAGAGACACCGGATGATTTCTTCACGCCCAGGGATCTTCGCACCGATCTCGATGGCATGGATGGTTCACAGGACCCGAACATCATCCCGACCTATTTTCGGATTGCCACGGAAGACTTGATCCAACTCCTTGAATCGGAAATTGGAATCTGTTCCGCGCCATGGTCCGGCACGCCCACAGGCGAAGGCTGTCTGGCTGAATATACCGTCGACCGTCGCCTTCGTGAAAAGACTATCGCGCCGTTCGTGCAGTCGCTTCACTCATTCGACATCCTTGCCGACGAGGCTCACCTGCGTCTTGGCCTGCGGTACGAAGTGACAGATGTTTCTTCTACAGCGCTAGTTCCGGTTCCGGTCGGCACGGTGCAGGTCGCCGACAATGAAATCGCGATCCAGAACAGCGATGCTTCGATATTTACCACCTTGACAAGCAGCTATGATAATTGGCTCCCGGCGATCGACTTTGATATCACGCCGATCGAGAACGTCGTTCTACGCGCCTCATACAGTCACACGATCACCCGGCCGGACTACGGCCGACTGAACGGCGGTTTGACCGTCAATTCCCCTGCTCGTCCGAATGGCGGCAGCACGGGGGGCAGCGGCAATCCCGATCTTATCCCATACAAGTCGAAAAACTTCGATGTGTCTGCCGAATGGTACTACGGGCCCGCAAGCTATATTTCGGTCGGCTATTTCCGTAAGAATGTCAGTAACTTCATAGCAAATGTAACGACACAGGAGCCTGTGTTCGACTTGCCCAATCCGTCCCAGGGCGCAGCGATGGAGGCGGCCCGGGCTGCACTCGGCGCCAACGCGACCTTTGCCGAGATTCTCGATTACGTGGCGACCAACAGTCCGGACCTCGTCACCCGGAACGACGAGGGCGACCCGGTGGGCATTATTGGGCAGCCTGGCGATCCCTCCCTGGTTTTCACGCTCACGCGGCCTTTCAACAGCGACCAGTCGGCGACGCTGGATGGGTTCGAGTTCGCCATCCAGCATGACTTCTGGAACACCGGTTTCGGGGCGATACTCAACTACACGATCGTGAATAGTGACACCCATTTCGACAACACCTTGCGTTATACGGAAGAGCAGTTTGCCGTGACCGGTGTTTCCGACAGCGCCAATGCCGTTCTATTCTACGACCGGGGCGGTCTGCAGGCGCGTGTCGCCTATAACTGGCGGGATGAGTTTTTGACCAACTACGGGTTCGATCCATTTTACATTGAGGCCTACGGTCAAGTCGATGCAAGCGCGAGCTACGAATTCGCAAATGGGCTCACCATTTTTGGCGAGGCCATCAACCTCCTGAGCGAAGGCCGCCGTGGTCATCGTAGGTCTGATCAGGCGGTGTATTTCGCGGCCCCGGGCTATGCTCGATACGCAGCCGGCGTGCGCTTTACCTGGTGAGTGGTTGGGGGCATTCCCGCCCCCTTCCACTTGCAAGAGAGTCGCACTGCCTCAGCGCAGTGCGACTCTTTGTCTCCGGTGCGGTCCGGGGCTATGGGATGAGCGGTATGCACGGCGACTTTGCGAGACTGGTGATTGTAGGCGGGGGAACTGCGGGCTGGCTCAGTGCAGCCTACCTCGCCGCGCGCTGCCCTGAACTCGACGTCACGATCGTCGAGGCGCCCGACATTCCCACGATCGGCGTGGGCGAGGGAAGCTGGCCGACCCTGCGCAAGACACTTGCCGCGATCGGCATTGGCGAAGTCGAGTTCCTGACTGCCTGCGATGCTTCGTTCAAACAGGGGTCACGCTTCGATGGCTGGGTCAGCGGCGGACCTGGTGACAGCTATTACCACCCATTCACGGCACCCATTGCCGGGGACATGGCTGAGCTTTTGGCCGCATGGAAGGAAAGCGGAGGCGATCTGCCATTTTCCTATGCCATGAACCCGCAAGCCTCGATCTGTGATCGCAACCTTGCACCGCGGCAGCGCGCCATGCCCGACTTTGCCGGTGCGTTGAACTACGGCTACCACCTAGATGCCGGGAAGCTGGCCGTGCTTCTCGCACGCCATACCGTTCAGAAGCTTGGCGTCACCCATGTCCGCGATACGGTGATGGACGTCGAAACCGGCGAGGATGGGCTCATCACCACGCTCCGCCTTCGGGAGGGAGAGCCGCTCCGGGGCGATTTCTTCATCGATTGCACCGGCATGGCTGCGCGGCTGATCGGCCAAGAGATCGGTGTCGAATGGGTCGACCGTTCGGATGTCTCCATCAATGACCGCGCTCTGGCGGCTCAAGTGCCGACATTGCCCGACAGCCCGATTGCCTCGCAGACGGTGGCGACTGCTCACAAGGCAGGATGGTTGTGGGATATCGCGCTGCCGTCGCGCCGGGGCATTGGTTGTGTCTATTGCTCGCGCTTCATGGACGACGACGCGGCAGCCGAAGTGCTTGCTGAATATATCGCGGTCAATGTTCCTGGAGTGGACTCTGCATCGCTTACCCCGCGCAGACTCCAGTTCGCCACAGGCCATCGCGCGGAATTCTGGCGGGGGAACTGCCTGGGCGTGGGTCTGTCCGCCGGATTCATCGAACCGCTCGAAGCCTCTGCCATCGTGCTGATCGAATTGTCACTCAAGGCCTTGGCCGACAATTTCCCGCGCAGCCGCGAAGCCCTGATTCTGCACGCAGCGCGGTTCAACTCACTCTTCCGCTATCGCTGGGACCGGACGGTCGACTTTCTCAAACTTCACTACGTGCTGAGCGCCCGCACTGAGCCATACTGGCTTGCGCAGCGCGACCCCGCGACAATCCCGCAGTCGCTTGCTGACCAGCTCGTCTTGTGGCGCGACCACCCACCTTCTGAGGCAGACTTCCCCCAGATCAACGAGATTTTCTCCGCTGCCAGCCAGCAGTACGTGCTCTACGGCATGGGATCCATCCTCCCCGCCGATTCCGAGTTCCCTGCGGGTGATGAGGCGAGAAGCAAGCTGGTCGAGCTTCGTGAACGAGAGCGAGCGCTAGCGTCTGCGCTGCCGACAAATCGCGCTTATTTCGATGCCCTCGCCGGAGAGCCTGCAAGGGCGCAAGGAGAGATCCCCTCCCAATGAGCAAACACGAGATACTCAACACCAAAGACCACGCCGACTTACGCGTCCACACCGGCGCGGGTGCGGAACTGGGCGATGCGGTCATGGCCGCGCTGGCCGTGCCCGATGAGTTTCGCAAGGCGCAGGCACACTATCCGATTGTCTTCCGCCGCGAGGCCGATGGCGGGCGCTTTTCGGCACTCGCTTTGTTCGGCTTCGAGAGTGGTGAGAACCTTTTCCTCGCGGACGGTGAGTGGGAGGCGCGCTATCGCCCGCTCTCGATGGCTATCCAACCGTTCCTTGTGGGGCTTTCACGCGGTGGTGAAGGCGCGGGACAAGTGCATGTTGATATGGAGCATCCGCGCGTCTCGACCGGAGGCGAAGGGACCCGTGTTTTCGATGAAGCCGGTCGCGCGACACCATTTCTGGAAATGATCACCGAGAACCTCGGCGCGTTGCATGCCGGTTATCAGGAAAGTGGCGCCTTTTACGACGCCCTTGCGCGTCACGATCTGCTCGAGCCGTTCACTCTCGAGGTGCCGCTTAGCGACGGGTCGAACCAATCGCTGATTGGCTTCCACATTATCGATGAAGATAAATTGCGCGCACTGGACGCCGATACACTCGGCTCGCTGCATGAGGATGGCTACCTCATGCCCATCTTCATGGCGCTTGCCTCGCTGTCCAATTTTTCTGAGCTGATCGCCCGCAAGGATGCGAAGCAGGCGCGTGGCTGAGCCCGACTCTTCAATTTTCACGGGCATCGAGCAAGTCCCGGAGCGCGAGGCGAGCGATAGTGCCGCGCTTTCTTCGATACTTGATGAAACCGGTTCTCCATTCGTGGTGCGCGGACTGGTATCGGATTGGCCACTGGTCAAGGCGGGGCTCCAGTCCGCACCCGCACGCGCCGTACGCCGTTACCTGTTGGATCGTGCCCGTTCGGTCCCTTTTACGGTGACCATCGGTCAGCCGGGCGGCGGCGGACGACTGTTCTACAACGACGACTTCGGGATGAACTTCCGCACCGCACGCGGGAAGCTGACTGACATCTTTCGCGGCTTTGATGACAACGAAGCGCGCACGGAAGCACCTGCGATCTATCTCGCCTCTGTCGACATGAAGCTGTTCTTCGACGGGTTGGTCGAAGAAAATATCTCGCCGGTCGCGGACCGGGGACCGCTCCAAAGCATCTGGATCGGTAGCGACACCTGCGTGGCGGCTCACAACGACTTCCCTCGCAATTTGGCTTGCTGTGTGGTTGGCCGACGACGCTTCACCATCTTCCCACCCGAGCAGTTCGCCAATCTCTACATCGGCCCGCTCGAGAACACGCCGGCCGGTCGTGCAGTGAGCCTGGTCGATTTCCACGCGCCCGACTTCGATGCCTTCCCGCGTTTCGCCGAGGCGTTGAAGCATGCGAAAGTGGTCGAACTGGAGCCGGGGGACGCGGTCTACATTCCCTCAATGTGGTGGCACCATGTCGAAGGACTCGACCCTTTCAATGTGCTTGTAAACTACTGGTGGCGCGACACGCCGAGCTTTCTCGGCCAGCCTCAAGACGCGCTCAATCACGCTATCCTCGCGCTGCGCGACTTGCCACAACCCGAACGTGCATTCTGGCGCGAGCTGTTCGACCATTACGTCTTTGAAAATCCGCCGGAGGTGACCGACCATATCCCACCAGAGGCCCGAGGCATCCTTGCCCCGCTGACCGCCGAAACCGCGGGCAGGATAAAGACTTACCTGCTCAGGACACTGAACAAATGAGAAGCGACTTCACACCTATGCGGATCGTCGTCGCCGGTGGAGGCACTGCAGGCTGGATGGCTGCCGCGGCGCTGGCGCATACGATGGGCGAGGCGATCGAACTGACGTTGGTCGAAAGCGACGCCATTGGCACCGTCGGCGTGGGGGAGGCGACGATCCCGCCATTGATCCTGTTCAATCGCTTGATCGGCGTAAATGAAGCAGATTTCATGCGTGAGACGCAGGCGACCTTCAAGCTGGGCGTCGAATTCGAGAACTGGAGGCGTGACGGAGAGAAATACCTTCATGCCTTCGGGACCACGGGCCGCGATCATTGGTCTGCGGGATTCCAGCACTTCTGGGCCGAAGGGTGCGAGCGGGGCTACGCGGAGAGCTACGGCGACTACTGCCGGGAATTTGTTGCCGCCTATGCGCGCAAATTCACACATCTTCCCAAGAACGGCCTGAGCTATGCTTACCACCTTAACGCAACTGCCTATGCTGCCTTTCTCCGCCGTATTGCCGAGAAAGCCGGTGCAAAACGCGTCGAGGGCAAGATCGAGCAGGTCCACCTCGATCGCGACAGCGGCAACATCGCCGCGTTGAGTCTGGAGGATGGTCAGAGGCTCGAAGGTGACCTGTTCATCGACTGTACGGGCTTTCGCGCACTGCTCATCGAAGGCGCGCTGCACGTCGGTTATGACGATTGGTCTCAACACCTGCCGTGCGATCGTGCCATCGCGGTGCAAACGGAGCTTTCCGGACCACCGGTGCCCTATACCCGCGCCATCGCGCACGACGCAGGCTGGCAATGGCGGATTCCCCTGCAGCACCGTGGCGGGAATGGCATCGTCTACTGCAGCCGCTACCTGTCGCAAGACGCGGCGCGCGAACGACTCATGTCAACGCTCGAAGGCACGGCTATCAGCGAACCGCGTGCGATACCTTTCACCGCTGGCGTACGGCGCAAGCAATGGCATCGCAACTGCGTTGCCATTGGCCTCGCGAGCGGATTCCTCGAGCCCCTTGAATCTACGAGCATCCACTTGATCCAGCGCGCGGTCGTGCGGCTGATACGGATGATGCCGGCGGGCCGGGTAAGCGAACGGGATATTGCCGAGTTCAACGACCAGCAACTTACTGATGTGATCCAGGTGCGCGATTTCCTGATCCTGCACTATAAGGCCACCGACCGGCGCGACAGCGCGTTCTGGCGGCAGTGCGCCATGATGGAAATCCCCGATACGCTGCGCCAGAAGATCGAACTGTTCCGGGAAACGGGCCGCGTATTCCGAAAGAATGAGGAGATATTCGCCGAGAACAGCTGGGTGCAGGTCATGCTTGGCCAAGGCATCAGGCCGCAAAATCATCATCCGATCGCGAAGAAAATGAGCGACGCGGAACTGTCACGATTTCTTTCTTCATTGCGGGAAAACGTCAACAAAACAGTGAAGACCTTTCCTAAGCACGAAGACTATGTGGCACAGTTCTGCAGAGCAGAAGAGGCGACAGTTGCCTGATCCACTCTTGGCAGGTGAATGACGGGGACGCTAATGGCAGTGGGTAATCGGGGTTCAGTACCAACGGGTAGGCGCCGGCAAACGGTCACCATCAAACACGTGGCAGCCGATGCGGGAGTGTCGCTGCAGACCGTGAGCCGCGTCATCAACAACGGCCCCAATGTCCGTCCAGCCATGAAGGAACGGGTCCAGGCAAGTATCGACAAGCTCGGTTACGTACCATCAATAGCAGCGCAGCGGATGAGTGGGTCGCGCTCCTACTTGATCCTCGCCATCAACGACCGCGACCGCACGATAGCCGACTGGCGCGCGCGCGAGGGACGCGACTGGGTCGATCAGATGCTCTTGGGGGGAATGCTGACCGCGGCCGAGCGCGGTTATCGCATGATCTTTGAATTGGTCGACACCCACAGCGACCATGTCGAACGAGAGTTGGGCGCGGCAATCGCAGCTTTGCGGCCCGATGGGGTAATCGTGACGCCGCCGCATTCGGAGAACCTGCAGATCACCGGTCTGTTGGCGGAAAGCGGCATTCCCTTCGCTCGTATCGGTTCGAAAGAGAAAGGCCCGGGCATAGCGATTACGATGGGCGACGAGTACCTCGCCGCGCTGGCGACCGACCATCTTCTCAGATTGGGCCACAGGCGCATCGGGTTCATTGCCGGGCCCGATGAGTATAGCTTGGCAGGCTGGCGCATCGACGGATGGTGCGAAGCGATGGAGCGCGCCGGCCTTTCCGTGGATGGCTTGTGCGAGAAAGGCGATTTTAGCTTTGAAAGCGGTATTACCGCGGCCAACTCGCTGCTTGATCGCCGGGATCATCCGACCGCCATCATTGCCAGCAACGACCAGATGGCGCTGGCCACACTACAGGTTGCACGCGAGCGAGGCCTAGCCGTACCTGAGGACTTGTCGCTGATCAGCTTCGACAACTCGCCGGTAGTGCGCTTCACCGATCCGCCGCTGACCGCAATCGAACAGCCGATCGCGGCGACCGTCAGCCGTGCTGTGGAAATGTTGATCGACGCCCGCACCCACGCTCCACCATCCGAGCCCTTGCAGATGGAAGGAGAGCTTGTAGTGCGCCGCTCGACCGGTCCGGCGGGTGCGGACAAATCGATAGGGACTCGCCGGTAGCCTCGATGCCTTGGCGCCGCGCGAGAAGTCGTAGTTTTTCCCCTTCCTCACAATACTGCTCCTCGCTTTAGCGCCGCTGCCCCGTTCCGATGCCTTGCTTCAAGAATGCGAAGACCGCGCCCGCCACAGCGCTGTGCTGAAAGCTGCGTAAAATCTGGCAGCCGTCACTTGCTACGATACGGCAAGCGAACCTGCCATCCTGTCACGCGAACTGGCCGGTGCCGTGGGCGCTGCATGCAGCAACCTCATCCTACTGCCGGTGGATTACGATCATCCCGATGGTCTCATTCAGGTAGTGGAGGATAGCTTGAACACGGTACTTTGGTCGCGGTGGTTGCGGCGCGTGCGAAGTTCACGCCCGGCTCGAGGATGTTGAGCGCGCGGCCGAGATCCGGGTAGCCGCTCTCCAGGACCTCTCCGCCTCCCAAAACGTCCACGGGTGCCGACAATTCCAGCGCCGCTCGCCCCTCCGTACGCGTGCCGGTCACGACAATTTCGCTGTCGCTCATCGGGGCAGGATGCGCGTCCTGCGCGTGTGCTTCGAATGCCGGAAGAGCGGCGGTGGTGAGCAGCACTTCGCGAATCATGAATGCTCCCGATGTGCTATGTCGGAGGCGCCGGTAGCTGCGGCCATGCCGGCAACGGTATCGCTGTATCGGAAAGAGGTGTTGCGTGAGGGACAACGGGGCAGGTCTTGGCCTCAGATCAGTTAAACGTCCGTTCCGGGTCATGCGGCCCGAGCCGGGTCCGAGGCGCCGGAGAGGCACGCTTAGCCGGGCCGCATTATGCGAACGCCCGATTCGCGCTCGTCCATTCGGCAGACACTGCGCGCACGCGGCAGGGGTTCGACGCGATATTCAGTCGCTCGGCGACAGCACGCGCTCGATCGCCTTGCGAAGTTCCGAAGGCGCGAGCGGCTTCGTGAGCACGGGCCGGTCTTGTAGGTCCTCGGGCACACCTGCGCTGCCGTAGCCGGTGCAGAAAGCGAACGGGATCGGGTGTCTGGCCAATCCGCGCGCGAAGTCGATTGTCGTCTCGGCAGAGAGATTTACGTCCAGCAGCGCGAGATCGACATCAGTTGTCCGGACGGCGTGCTCGGCTCCGGCCACGGTGGCCACCGACGCCGCGATCTCACAGCCGAGTTCCTCGAGCATTTCCTCCAGCATCATGGCGACAATCGCCTCGTCTTCGACGATCAGAACGCGAACTCCGGTAAAATCAGGCATCCGCCGCCAACACCCCGAGCTGGACTTCGATCCGGCACTCAACGCCGCTTTCCGCAAATTGCAGATTTAGCCGCCCGCCCAAGTCGCGCTGGATGCAGCGCTCGATAAGCCGCGTACCGAAGCCCTGCTGAGCCGGCGCACGCACCGGTGGGCCTCCGCGCTCCGACCAGGTCAGTTCGAGCGCGCCGTCCGCGTCATCCGACAGTTCCCAGTCGACCGAAAGGGTGCCGGCGGGCCTGCTGAGCGCGCCGTACTTCGCCGCGTTCGTCGCGAGTTCGCTCAGCACCATGGTCATCGAGAGCGCCGTGCGAGGGTCGAGCTCCACGTGCGGCCCGTTCATCCGCAGGCGTCCGCGATCGCCGCTGTATGGTGCGACTATATCGTCGAGCAGCTTCTCGAGAGGCGCGCTTGTCCAGCTACGTGCCGTCAGGAGATCGTGCGCTCTCGCCAGAGCCAAAAGCCGCGCCTCGAAGGTCTCGCCGAACCCGTGCAGGTCCCGCGCATGCCGGGAGGTCTGCCGGGCCAGCGACTGCACTGTCGCCAGCGTGTTTTTAACCCGATGGTTGAGTTCGTCGATCAGAACCTTCTGCCGCGTTTCGGCAGCCTTGCGGTCGCTGATGTCGACCAGCATGTTGACTGCGCCGATGAGCTGGCCTTCGGCGTTTCGCAGCGGTGTCGGGTAGGGGATGAAGGGCGTTCTGCTTCCGTCGGGACGCTCGGCTATCGCCTCCTCGCCGCGAACCGCCCGGTCTTCTCGCAAGGCCACGGCCATCGGGCATTCGTGATGGGGCAGAGGCGTTCCGTCCGGCCAAAAAAGCTTCCAGGTTACGCACCATTCGTCGACGCCCAGTTCGGGCTCGCGGCCCGCGAGGTCAGCGGCCGCCTGATTATAGAAGGTTATCCTGCCTTCTGCGTCGGTCGTATAGATCGCCGCCGGCAGTGCTTGCAGCAAATCGCTCAAGCGACGCTCGTTCGCCCGGATCTCCTCCTGCATGCGCTTGCGCTCGGTCACGTCCTGCATGATCCGCACGCCAAAGCGGAAGCGCCCCTGCGCATCACGGACCGACGAGCTTGCAACCTCCAGATGGACCATCGAGCCATCGCCCCGAATGGCGCGCTTCTCGCTCGAATAGCTGTCGATCTCGCCGCGAACCTGGCTCTGATACTGCTCGGCTTCGCGAGCGCGGTCCTCCGGGTGCGTGATTTCCACCAAACTCGAAGAGAGCACTTCGTCGCGCGAGCGACCGAGAATGCTGCACAAGGCGTCGTTCACACGAATGTAGCGGCCCTGCTCGTCGACCTCCGCTATTCCCACGGGGGCGGCCTCGTGGGTCGCGGCGAGGCGCTCGTCGCTCTCGCGTTGCGCCTGCTCAGCCTTGCGCCAGTCGGTCACGTCGATTGTGAAGCAGCGGGTGTTCACAAACTCCCCGTCCTCAATACGGCTGTTGGAGGTGATCAGCACCTCACGAATGGAGCCGTCCTTGGCGCGCAACCGGGCGGGATGGCGGTCGAGTTGGTCGCCGCGCGACAGGCGGTGAAGAATGTCGTCGATTACGGGAGCATCGGCATGGAAGTCCGTGATTGATCGTCCGATGTACTCATCGGCGGAGTAGCCGAGCAAATCGAGTTCTGCGCGGTTGGCGCGCACGATCGTGCCGTCACCGCTGACGATGTGCAGGCCGACGGCACCGTTGTCGAAGAAATCCTCGAGGTCGCGGTTCCTGCGCACGAGCTCTTCCTCGAGCGCCTTGCGCTCCGAGATGTCCTGGATGCAGTTGATGGCCCCTTGAACTTCGCCGTCCGGACCGCGTAGCGCCCGAATGTTCACCAGCGCCGTGATCTTCGTGCCGTCGGGCCGCTCGATCACGACTTCGCCATTGCGCGTTTCCTTGCCCGTCTCGACAGCGACTGCCATCGGGCAGTCTTCGGGCGCAAGCGGCGTTCCATCGGCTAGGTAGAGCTTGTACGATCCGCAGAACCGTTCCTGCCGGTCCAGCGCGGGCTTGCGGCCCCACAGCGTCTCCGCTTCCAGATTGTGACGCGTGAGGTAACCTTCGGCATCGCAGAGATAGACCGCACCCGGCAGTGCCTCCAGAACGCTCGGCGCGGCCGCCATAAGCGCCTCGTACTCACTCAATTGACTTGGTGGGGAGAGAATCCGATTAGTGGCCATGCCCCTCAACTGCTCGCACCCATACAGAGTCCCCCGAGGGAAAGTTCGCCCGGCCGCAGGGCGGCCGTGAAACGCTTTCCAGAAGCGAATAAACTCTGGAGGAGAACTTCCGTTCCGTCGATGATGCGCGCCCGTCGTGACGAACGATTGAAAGCAAGGGTTCGCTGGGAGCCGCTTGCTGCGGTGCAGTTCCCACCGTGAACGGTCAACCATGGCGCCGTTAACGAGGCAAGCCAGTTTTGGTTGCTTTGTGCGGTGGCTCCAAGGGCTTCTTCACCTTCACTTGCAGTTTCGAAATTTCGGTGGAGTGGCTGCGCTCAAGCCCACGCCGCGCGCGTTCGGGTTCCGACAGGCGCTTGGCTGGGGCCTCGCGCTCGTTTGTGTGGCGCTTTTCGGCCTCGCTTGGGCTTCGGCGGGACTGTCCGTTTCTTCGGCCGTGAGGGCGGGTTGCGCGCCGGCATGTCCACCCTCTCTGGGCGCGGGGGAACGCTTTCTCGCAGGTTTGTTCTTCGGTAGAGCGGCGATCTGCTCGCTCACAGTGCCGCGCAGCCGGCGTATCACCACGCCCGGCTGGCTGAGCGGCTCGCGCATCAGTTCGGGGTCTTCGACCTTCTCGGCAATGCCGCGAGCGAAGAGGTCGTGATCGCTTTCCCATGCCCTCGACGCCGCCTTCTGGCCCGGCGCGGCGACGCGTCGCCTGCTCTATCGTTTTGCTTTTGCAAGCGGGTTCGACAGTCTCTGTAGCTTTTGCGTTCCGTCGGTGTCCGAAGCGGCCTCAGCGAGGCGCTCCTTGAACGGCTTGGAATCCAACGCTTCGAGCGCTTGCCGCAGGAGCGGCTCGAGCGCGCAAGGCAGCTCGACGTCGAGAGATGCTGCGGCCGCTGCGGTGATCGCCCACCGCTTACGGAGAGCGGGTTCCAATTTGCGCGTCTTGGCGGATGGATGGACCACACGCTCTCGGCGGTCATGGCCGGGTTGCAGTTCGACCCAGCCTTCCCGCTGAAGCTGTGACACCGTCTGGCTCAAGGCAGAATGGCTGACGGCGGCATGCCGGGCGATGTCCCTGATCGGCATTGGTCCTGCGTCCAGGAGCAGCCTGATGACGGGCGTGTAGCGCGGCCGGAAGTCGAGGCCGGCCTCACGATAGGCACTTTCCACCGCACCATCGAGCGCGTCGATGAGGCGGCGAAGCAGGGTACCCAAAGTAGCTTGATGTCTCTGCATATGCGTGCTTATACATAAGTCCTTATGTAAAACAAGGATAGACCGATGCTAGTTCCTATTCTTGCGCTCGCAGCCGCAGGCGCCTGTCCCCAGCAGGCGGCCGCCTTGGAGGCCGCAGCGAGCGCCATCGAAACGCGGTACTTCGAAGAGGACATGGCGAGCCGGATTGCGCGCCGTCTGCAGGAGGAGGCAGCGGAAGCTCGGCAGCGAACATGTTTGGAGGAGGCTGCCTTCGTCGCCGAAACGAACCTCCTCCTCGACAGCTACGATCCGCACTTCATGTTCGAGCGGCCGGGGAGCGACGCTGGAGCAGAGGATTGGCTCATGGCATGGCGTTCGGAAAGCGCTAACGTCAACGCCGGCGTTCGCGAGGCCAAGGTGCTCGAGGGTAATGTCGGTTATCTGCGGATCTCAAGTTTCTATCCCTGGGATCTCGCCAAGCCGAAATTGGAGGCTGCTGCGACGCTTTTGTCGGACGCCAACAGCCTCATCATCGATCTCCGGGGGAATGGCGGGGGCGACGCGCGTACCGCACAGCACATGGTTCGCGCCCTGGCGCCCACGGCAAAGGCGGTGCAGACGATTGAGCGGCGTCGCGGAACGTCAAGCGAAAGTCTGCCGGCGCTCGAGCTGCCCCTTGGCGGGACTGCGCGACCCGTTGCCATTCTCATCGACAGGAGATCCGGGTCTGCTTCCGAGTTCGTCGCTTATTCGCTCCAGGCGCTCGGGCGTGCCCTTATTGTCGGTTCTCGCAGCGGCGGTGTCGCCAATCTGATTGGCGAACCTGTCGACCTTGGCGAGAGGTATGCGATCTCGATACCGGACGCGCGGCCGGTCAACCTGACGACCGGTGCCAACTGGGAAGGCTCGGGGGTTCGTCCCGACCTTCCGGGAGGCGACGATCCGCTCTATCTCGCGCGGCGGGCACTGGAGGATCGGCTGTCGCCTTGACGAGCGGTCTCGCATGGCTCTCCGCCGTCCCGGGCTGCGCGCAAATTCGAGCGCTCCTAGCGAACGGCTGGCGCGCGGGGATGCGCTGGAATCCGGAGTCTGCTCAAGGCTGCATCGCATCATCGCACGACTGGCGGCAACGAGCGTCTAATGCAGCTGTGAGTGAGTAGCGCCGCCGCTGAGACGCCGCCAATCTTCAGGTGCGGTAGCTGCCCTGACGCTCCAGCATCCATCCCGGGTACTCCGCCGGAAGCCGGCTAAGTTCATCCAGTGTGGCGAGATCATCCGCCTACAGCCGAACTTTCGTTGCGCCGATATTGTCGGTCAGTTGATCCACGCTTGCCTCCGTCGGCGTCACAGACGCGGCCCGAATTCGACTTCCCAACATTGTGACCACGCCCCCTGTCGCGGCAGTCAGCGCAGCCCCCCGGCTAACTGCTTGCGATCGCTCGTAAGTTCTCAAGGATAACCTCAGATTCAGCGTTCGGCTATCGGAGAGTCGATGAATTCGGCGCCACCAGAAGACGTGGCCCCTAAGGTAGAGATGCTGGAACGACATGCGCGACCTTTTCCGGTCAGCGCGCTGGCACACCCTGCTGCACAGTGAGTGCGTGCCGCGGCGACTGACCAACTGAAGTTGGTCAGCAACATCAGGCACTTAGATCAGCGTTGGCTGGGGCGGCAGGATTCGAACCTGCGAATGCCGGTACCAAAAACCGGTGCCTTACCACTTGGCGACGCCCCAGCAGCGCGGGCCCCTATAGCGGTTTGATCCGCCAGGGGAAGGGGGCGATCAGACCTTCTTGCCCTCGAAATCGGCAGCCGAATGCCGTTCGCGCAGTTGCTCGTCGTCCTCGCCCCAGGTCTTGTTGACGATGCGGCCGCGGCGGACCGCCGGGCGCTCGGCGATTTGCCTGACCCAGCGCTCGACATGCTCGTATTCGTGGATCGAGAGGAACTGGCGCGCTTCGCCGTAGATGCCGCCGAGGACGAAAGGGGAGAGCCAGGGCCAAGTTGCGATGTCGGCGATGGTGTAGTCCTTCCCGCCCAGATATTCGCTCTGTGCCAGGCGCTGGTTGGCGACGTCGAACAGCCGCTTGGTTTCCATGGCGTAGCGGTTAATCGGGTATTCGTACTTCTCGGGCGCATAGGCGTA
This sequence comes from Altererythrobacter sp., assembly GCA_031178065.1. GTDB lineage: Bacteria > Pseudomonadota > Alphaproteobacteria > Sphingomonadales > Sphingomonadaceae > Pelagerythrobacter. Next base: position 37,742 of record JAPSJS010000009.1, on the reverse strand, counting down.
GAAGTGGCCGAAGCCGCCGCCGATGAACGGGGCGCTGCCGACCTGCCAGAACAGCCAGCTCAGTACTTCGGCGCGGGTGCGGTCGGTGGGCAGGAGAGCGCCGAACTTCTCCGCCAGGTGCATCAGGATGGCGCCGCTTTCGAACACCCGCACGGGCTCCGGCCCGCTGCGGTCGAGCAGGGCGGGGATCTTGCTGTTCGAGTTCACGCCGACGAAGCCGCTGGTGAACTGGTCGCCTTCCGAAATCTGGATCGTCCAGGCGTCGTATTCAGCGTCATGTCCGGCCTCGAGCAGTTCCTCCAGCATCACGCCGGCCTTCACCCCGTTGGGCGTGGCGAGCGAGTAGAGCTGGAACGGATGCTCGCCAACCGGCAGATCGCGCTCCTCGCGCGCACCGGCGGTCGGGCGGTTGATGCCGGCGAACTTCCCGCCGTTCTCGCTATACGTCCAGACTTCGGGCGGGGTGTAGGTCGGATCGGCCATCGGGGGGCTCCCTGTTTGTGCGTCGAACGCACGAAATGGGTCGGCACACGCGGAACCGCAAGCGGGAAGCGCGGTTGCATTCCGCATGGCCACCCGCGCGCCCAAGCTCATCTATGTCGACGACGAGCTGCCGGGCATCACGCGTAAGCGGGCGGGGAAGGGCTGGGCCTACTACGACGTACATGGCGGGCTGATCCGCGACCCAGCGGAGCGCAAGCGCCTGAACGCGATCGCCCTGCCGCCGGCCTATGCCGACGCGTGGTTCTGCCCCGCGCCGAACGGACACATCCTGGCCACGGGCATCGATGCCAAGGGACGCAAGCAGTATCGCTATCACCCGGATTTCCGCGCCGCGCGCGAGGGGGAGAAGTTCGACGGCTGCCTCGTCTTCGGCAATCTCCTGCCGCTGGTCCGCAAGCGCGTGGAGGAGGACCTCTCCGGCCGCAGGCTCACCCGCGAGCGCGCGATCGCGAGCGTTGTACGCCTGCTCGACCTCGGCGCGATGCGGATCGGGAACGAGGGGTACGCCAAGGCGAACCGAAGCTACGGCGCAACCACGCTGCGCCAACGTCATGCCGAAGTGACCGGGCGTACGCTGCGGCTGCGCTACAAGGGCAAGTCGGGCAAGCTGCGCGAGGTCTCGCTGACCGATGGGGCGCTCGCCCGGGTGGTGCGCATGATGCAGGACCTGCCCGGGCAGCACGTGTTCCAGTACACCGACGATGAGGGCGAACTGCACGCGGTTGGCTCGCACGATGTGAACCAATACTTGTGCGAGACCATGGGCGAGCATTTCACTGCCAAGAACTTCCGCACCTGGCACGCGAGCGTGCTGGGCTTCCAGATGTTGGCTGAGGCGAAAGAGCGGCTGCCGCTCAAGGCCATGCTCGACATCGTCGCCGAGCATCTCGGCAATACGCCTGCGGTGACCCGCAAGAGCTATGTCCACCCCGCCGTGATCGGTCTGGTCGAGCGGCAGGAGGAGTGGCGCGTCAGCCTGCAACTGCCGCGTGCGACCCAGTGGCTAACCCGTGAGGAACGCGGGCTGATCGAATTGCTCGAGCAGGCGCCCGGCGCCGAGGAGTTGCTTGCCGCGTGACCAAGACCGAAACCCTCGACCCGATCCTGCCCGAGGACCTGTCACGAAAGGCTTGCGACGTGCTCGAGCGTGCGGCCGAGCGCGAGATCCCGCTGATCACCGCCGAAAGCTGCACCGGCGGGCTGCTCGCGGCGCTGCTGACCGACGTTCCCGGTTGCAGTCACATCTTCGAACGCGGCTTTGTCGTCTATTCGGACGACGCCAAGTGCGATCTGCTGATGGTCGATCGCGACGAGCTCGAGCGGTGCGGGGCCGTGAGCCGAGAGATCGCGATTGCCATGGTGAGGGGCGCGCTCGCCCGTTCCCGCGAGGGGATCGGCGTGGCGATCACCGGCTTCGCGGGGCCGGGCGACGACGACGACGAGGAAGGCCTCGTCCACTTCGCCTGCGGCGCTCACAAGGGCGAGATCGCGCACCGCGAGGAGCACTTCGGCGCGATCGGCCGCGATGGCGTGCGCATCGCCGCGCTTGCAGTCGCGCTGGACATGGTGGACAACGCGCTCCGCGCATGACCGACCGTAACGATCACCCGTTCTTCGACCGCCGCACCCACGGGTTCGTGCGCGTCGCCACCGCCACGCCCCGCACGCGAACCGCCGACGTCGCGGCCAATGTGGAGGGCATCCTCGCCGAACTGCGCAAGGCGCACGAGCGGCAGGTCGACGTGGTGCTCTTTCCCGAGCTCTCGCTGTCCAGCTACGCGATCGACGATCTGCACATGCAGTCGGCACTGCTCGACGCGGTCGAGCGGGGCGTGCGCGAGATCGTGGCGGCGAGCGCCGAGCTCTCCCCCGTGGCGGTAGTCGGCGCGCCGCTGCGCCGGAACGGCCGCATCTACAACTGCGGGCTCGCGATTGCAGGCGGACGGCTACTCGGCGCCGTGCCCAAGAGCTTTCTGCCGAACTACCGCGAGTATTACGAGAAGCGCTGGTTCGCCCACGGGCGCGGCTGCATCGGGCTGGAGATCACGGTTGGCGGTGAGGCCGCGCCGTTCGGCACCGACCTGCTTTTCGAAGCGGAGAACCTGCCCGGCTTCTGCTTCGCCCTGGAAATCTGCGAGGATTTCTGGGCGCCCGAACCTCCATCGACCCGCGCGGCGCTGGCCGGGGCGACGATCGTACTCAACCTTTCGGCCTCGAACATCACCATCGGCAAGGCCGACGAACGGCATATGCTGTGCCGTTCGCAGTCGAGCCGGGCGGTCTGCGCCTATGCCTATTCGGCCAGCGGCCACGGCGAAAGCACCACCGACCTCGCGTGGGACGGGCAGGGGATGATCTACGAACTCGGCGACCTGCTTGCCGAGAGCCAGCGCTTCGACCTCGAACCCGAACTCTGCATCGCCGATGTGGACGTTCCCCGCATCCTGGGTGACCGGATGCGGATGCAGACCTTCAACGATGGCGCCGAGGCGGCCGGTCGGCCCGAGGACCTCTACCGCCGCATCCGCTTCGAACATGCGGCCGTGCCGGGCGACAGCGGCTTGATCCGTCCGATCCGACGCTTTCCCTTCGTGCCCAACCGGCCGCACAAGCTGGACGAGGATTGTTACGAGGCGTTCAATATCCAGGTGGACGCGCTCATGCGCCGGTTCGAGGCAACCGCCGGGCAGCACATGGTGCTCGGCGTCTCAGGCGGGCTCGACAGCACCCATGCTCTGCTCGTCGCGGCCAAGGTCTGCGACAGGCTAGGCCTGCCGCGCACCACGATCCGCGGCTACACCATGCCCGGTTTCGGCACTTCCGAAGGCACCAAATCGAACGCCTGGAAGCTGATGGAGGCGATGGGGATCACCGCGGAGGAGATCGACATCCGCCCCGCCGCCCAGCGCATGCTGGAGGATATCGGCCACCCCTTCGCGAAAGGCGAGCCGGTCTACGACACGACGTTCGAAAACGTGCAGGCGGGGCTGCGCACCGATTACCTCTTCCGACTCGCCGGACAGCACTCGGGCTTCGTCCTCGGGACCGGGGATCTATCGGAACTCGCGCTCGGCTGGTGCACCTACGGCGTGGGCGACCAGATGAGCCACTACGCCGTGAACGCCGGCGTACCCAAGACGCTGATCCAATACCTGATCCGTTGGACGACGCGCACCGACCAGTTCGATCCGAAAACCGACGCGGTGCTCGAGGCGATTCTCGCGACCGAGATCAGTCCGGAGCTGGTGCCCGCTGGCGAGGATGGCCAGATCCAGTCCACGCAGAGCATCATCGGCCCCTACGAGCTCAACGACTTCTTCCTCCACCACACCATTCGCTGGGGCCACGCGCCGGGCCACATCGCTTTCCTCGCGTGGCACGCGTGGAAGGATGCGCGCAGCGGCCTCTGGCCCGCCGAGTTCCCGGAAGCCGCGAAGAATCAGTACGACCTCGCGGAAATCGCGAAGTGGCTCGAGAACTTCCTCAAGCGCTTCTTCGCCTTCAGCCAGTTCAAGCGCAGCGCACTACCCAATGGTCCGAAGGTCAGCGCTGGCGGCGCACTGAGCCCCCGCGGCGACTGGCGCGCACCGAGCGATGCGGTGGCCGACGTGTGGCTGGAAGACCTGCGCCGCGCGCTACCGCCGTTGTGAGGGGCACGGTGCGCACAGGAAGCCGAATCAGCTCAACCGCGTGACCCAGCCGTAAGTGTCGTCCATCCGGCCGCGCTGGATGCCGACGAGCTTCTCACGCAGCTTGCTCGTGAGCTGGCCGGGCCCGCCGCTGCCGATGGTGAACTCGCCGTCCCGCCCGGCGACCGTGCCGACCGGGGTGACGACCGCAGCGGTGCCGCAGGCCATCGTCTCGAGCAGGCGTCCGCTGTTCGCGTCATCGCGCCACTGGTCGATGGAATATGGTTCCTCGCGCACTTCCAGCCCTTCCTCGCGCAGGAGCTGGATGAGGCTGTCGCGGGTGATTCCCGGCAGGATCGTGCCGCTGAGCGGCGGGGTGACGACGCTGCCGTCGTCGAACACGAAGAACAGGTTCATGCCGCCCAGTTCCTCAACCCACTTGCGCTCGGCTGCATCGAGGAACACGACCTGGTCGCACCCCATCTCGATCGCCTCGGCCTGGGGCACCAGGCTTGCTGCGTAGTTGCCACCGGTCTTGGCGGCGCCCGTACCGCCGGGCGCCGCGCGCACGTAGTCCCGGCTGACCCAGATCTTCACCGCGGGCGCGCCGGACTTGAAGTAGTTCCCGGCAGGGCTCGCGATCAGCAGATACTTGTACTGCTTCGCCGGGCGCACGCCGAGGAACGCCTCACTCGCAAACATGAAGGGCCGCAGGTAGAGCGATCCGCCTTCGACCGTGGGGAACCAGTCCTTGTCGACCGAGAGCAGGCGGCGGATCGATTCGAGGAACAGCTCCTCGGGCAGGTGCGGCATGGCCATGCGGTCGGCCGACTGGTTGAAGCGCCGCGCGTTCGCCTCGGGCCGGAAGAGGGCGATCCCGCCGTCTTCCTGCCGGTAGGCCTTCATCCCCTCGAAGATCTCCTGCGCATAGTGCAGCACCGCCGCCGCCGGATCGAGGCTGATCGGCTGGCGCGGACAGACCCTCGCGGTGAACCATCCGCCCTTGTCCGCATCATAGTCGATCTCGACCATGTGATCGGTGAACAGTGTACCGAAACCGGGGTTGGCGAGCGCCTCGTCCCGCGTGGCGGAGGGCACGGGGGCGGCGTGGGGGATGTGTTCGAAATCCATGGGCGCCGCGTAATGTGGAGAAGCGGGCAGGGCAAGACCGATCCTTTCGCGGAAAAGCCCCGAGCCGCAAAATGAGAAAGGCCGCTTCGGCCTGAGCCGAAACGACCTTTCGCATGGTCAGCGGCCGATAGCGCCGCTCACGAAACCTCTATCGCTGTCTGCTCAGCGATAGTGCCTCGCGCGGAAACGTACCGACCTCCCTGCTGAACCATGAGACATCGGATCACCTCCTTTCGCGCTATTAAGCCGAACCCGGCGTGTCACCGCCGGGTGAGAACCGCGCTCGCCGCTGGCCTCATGTGCGAATGTGAGTCAGCGAGTGTTGGAAAACAAGGCTTGAAAAAAACTTTTCCCACGTCAGAATTGATCGCTGTGGCCCGCGTTTCGTGGGCCTTTTTTGTTGCCGCTCCAACGCGGGCATTTACCGGCAATCCTCGATCACCCGAGTCACTTCGGGCCAGCTTGGAATGTAGAGCGTCGCGAGGCCTTGCGTCTCGACCGCGAACCGCCCCTTCGAGAACGCCATCGCCATCAGCAGCGGATCGACCGCCGGCAGTGTCGCGGCGAGCATCGGGAGCTCGGTGCCTGCTTGCTGCGCGGGTACCGTGCGCTCGCTCGTCTCGGTGCGGATGTGCATTGCCGTTGCCCCGGCTGCGCCGCCGGCGCGGGTCATCGTGATCGTGCGTTCGGCGCGATTGCAGGTGAGGGCGAAGATCGCCTCGCTGTTTGCCGGGCCGAACACCGCCTGCGATCCGCCTGCCGTGCTGCGGAAGTACCAGTCGCCCGGTGTGGCCGGCGCATCCATCCAGTTGTCGTAGGCCGGCGGGGCCGCCGGCGGCGGGGCCGGCGGGGGCGCTGGCTCGGGAGCAGGAGCGGGCGGGGCCGGCTCCGGCGCCGGAGTGACGCAGGAGGCGAGCGCGAGGCAGGTCATGGCAACGGCAAGGGCGCGGCGGTAGTTCAAGCGAATCTCCCGGTTTCTCAAAGCGACAATGACCGTTAACGGGGTTCGGGTCCATGCCTGCCAAACAGCGCCTCGATCAGTTGCTCGTCGCCCGCGGCCTTGCGGAGAGCCGCACCCGTGCGCAGGCGCTGGTGATGGCGGGCCTCGTGTTCTCTGGTGAAACCAAGCTCGCCAAGGCCGGTCAGCAACTGCCGGACGATGCGCCGCTGGAGGTGCGCGGGCGCGATCACCCGTGGGTTTCGCGGGGCGGGATCAAGCTGGCGCATGCGCTGGAGCACTTCGCGCTCGACCCGGCCGGGGCGGTAGCGATGGATATCGGCAGCTCCACCGGCGGTTTCACCGACGTGCTGCTGCAGAACGGTGCGGAACACGTCTTCGCGGTCGATTCGGGCACCAACCAGCTTGCCTGGAAGCTGCGGCAGGACCCGCGCGTGACGGTCCTCGAACAGACCAGCGCGCGCATTCTCACGCACGAACAGATCGACCGGAAATGTAACTGGGTCGTTTGCGACGCGTCCTTCATTTCGCTTGCCAAGGTATTGGAAAGACCGCTGGAACTTGCCGCGCGCGAGTGCCGGCTGGTGGCGCTGATCAAGCCGCAGTTCGAAGTCGGCCGGGAGGAAGTCGGCAAGGGCGGCGTCGTGCGCGATCCGGCGCTCCACGCGCGCGTTTGCGGTGAAGTGCGCAGCTGGCTCGAAGGTCTGGGTTGGGCGGTGCAGGGGGTCGTCGAGAGCCCGATCACGGGACCGGAGGGGAACGTGGAGTTTCTGATCTCGGCGGAGCGGGGGTGAGCCACGTCTATTGACGAGCGGCCCCATCCCGCGCTGGCACGCCAAGTGCGGGCTTGCTTGCGCGCCCCTCCCGCGCCCGCCAATATCCGCACCTGCCGACTCGAGCGGCAGGGGCTTTCGGGGGACTTGATGACCGCTCTCGCCTCGCGCGGACAGTTGCGCGCCAGCGTCGTGCGCTGGGCGCTGTTCACCGTTCCCGCCTGCATGCTGCTCGGCTTCCTCGCCGGCAATCTCGCGCAGAGCGGCCCCGAGAACGAATGGTTCGCAGGCCTGATCAAGCCCGCAATATTCCCGCCGCCGATGTGGTTTGGGATCGTGTGGACGATCCTCTACGCCGTGATGGGCTTCGCGCTCGCGCTCGTCTGCGCCGCCTCAGGTGCGCGAGGGCGGGCGGCGGCGGTCGCGCTCTTCGGTGTGCAGTTCGTGGTCAACCTGGCCTGGACGCCGGTGTTTTTCGGCATGCACCAGATCACCGCCGCGCTCGGCATCCTGCTGGTGCTCGACCTGCTGGTGATCGCGACGGTCGTGCTGTTCTGGCAGGTTCGCCGGCCGGCAGCGCTGCTCCTGCTGCCGTACCTCGCGTGGATTCTCTTCGCCACGCTGCTCAACTACGAGTTCCTGCGCCTCAACCCCGGGGCGGACGGGGCGGGCGAGAGCCACGGCACCGTCCAGCGGATCGAAATTTGAGTTGAGCTTCGCGCCTCCCGCGCCCAAATAGCGCGCATGCAGAGCCAGAACCCGATGATCGCCGATTTCGTGAAGCTCCTCAACGGGGCCGCCGGCACGTTCGCCGGCATGACCCGCGAGGCACGCGAAAGCGCCCGCGAGCGCGTGAAAGAGGCGATGGGCGGAATGGACTTCGTCAGCCGCGAAGAATTCGACGCGGTCAAGGCCATGGCCGCCCGCGCGCGCGAAGAAAACGAAGCCCTCGCCGACCGCCTCGCCGCCCTCGAAGCCCGCATCGGCGGCGGGTGATCCGCCGCGCGCGATGAACTTTCGCGCACCCGCCATTCTCCTCGCCGCGCGGCCGCATGGGGAGACGGCGGTGATCGCGCGGATGCTGACGGAGGAGCATGGGCTCGTCGCCGGCTACGTCGCGGGTGGGCGTGGACGACAGCTTCGGCCAGTGGTGATTCCAGGCAATGTAGTCGAGGCCGACCTGCGCGCGCGGTCGGATAGCCAGCTTCCCTTCGCAAGGCTCGAACTGGTGCAGAGCCGCGGGCCATGGCTAGCCGAGCCGCTCGCTGCCGCGGCGATCGGCTGGGTCACCGCGCTGACCGCCACCGCCTTGCCCGAGCGCAACGCCTATCCCAATCTCTACAGCGCTTTGACTGCGCTTCTTGACGCGATCTGTCACGCACCTTCGGCGCGCGGTTGGCTGCGGGCGCTGGTCAGTTACGAGGCGCTGCTGCTGCGCGAGCTCGGCTACGGGGGCGCGCAGCCACCGTCCGAAGCGGGGCTTGAGTCGCTGCTGGAAATCCTTGCCGCACAAGGGCCTCTGCTGGAGCGCTACCTGCTTGCCGACCGCCGGGGCGATGTTATGGCCGCTCGCACCATGCTGTGCGAGCGGCTGGCGAAAATGGCCGGATGAACGCCGTTCCCGGCCGTCGGCAGCCGCAGCCATGTCGCGGGCGATGACGAAGGAAATCCAGCACCATGAAGATCGCTATCTTCCCCGGCGACGGGATCGGCCCCGAAGTCACGCGCGAGGCCGTGCGCGTGCTCCAGGCGCTCGACCTGCCGGGCATGGTGCTGTTCGAAGGTGACGTGGGCGGCGCGGCCTATCATCGCCACGGGCACCCGCTGCCCGCCGAGACGCTCGAGATGGCGCGCGCCGCCGACGCCGTTCTGTTCGGAGCGGTGGGAGATCCGGCCTGCGACGGGCTGGAGCGGCACTTGCGGCCCGAGCAGGCGATCCTCGGGCTGCGGGCAGAGCTCGGCCTCTTCGCGAACCTGCGGCCAGCCACGACTTTCCCCGGCCTTGAAGCCATGTCCGCGCTGCGGCCTGAGATCGCACGCGCGATCGATCTGCTGATCGTGCGCGAGCTCAACGGCGATGTCTATTTCGGCGAGAAGGGCATGCGAACGCTCGACGATGGCCGGCGGCAGGGCTGGGACATGATGGCCTACGCCGAGGACGAGGTACGCCGCATCGCGCACGTCGCATTCCGCGCGGCGCGGGGGCGCGACCGGCGGCTGGTCAGCGTCGACAAGGCCAACGTGCTCGAAACGAGCCAACTCTGGCGCGAGGTCGTGAACGACGTCGCCGCCCAATATCCTGACGTTGCGCTCGAGCACATGTACGTCGACAATGCCGCGATGCAGCTTGTGCGCGATCCGGGCCGGTTCGACGTGGTCGTGACCGGCAATCTGTTCGGCGACATCCTTTCCGATCAGGCGAGCATGTGCGTCGGCTCGATCGGCCTGCTTGCCAGCGCTTCGCTTGGCGAGCGGCTGACCGCGCACGGCACGTTCGGACTCTACGAGCCGATCCACGGCAGCGCGCCCGACATCGCCGGGCAGGGCAAGGCCAACCCGATGGCGACGATCCTCTCCGCCGCCATGATGCTGCGCCACAGCTTCGGCCGCGAGGCCGAAGCTGTGCGGATCGAGGCGGCGGTGGCGAAGGCGCTTGCCGAGGGCGTCCGCGGCGCGGACCTCGGCGGCGATGCCGGCACCGAAGCCGTCGGCGACGCGGTGCTGGAGCGGCTTTGAGGGCGGAAGGCGCCACCCCCCAACCCCCTCCTCCGAAGGGGAGAGGGAGTCACGCCGGCCCACATGAGGCCTCCTCCTCGCGAGAGGAGCGGACTGCTGCTCCCCGCCTCGCCATCGTACTCCCCACGCTCGACGAGCGCGAGAACCTCGCGCCGCTGATCGCGCGGATCGACGCAGCGCTCGGGCGGGAAGGATGGGAGGCGATCGTCGTTGACGACGCCAGCCCGGACGGCACGGCGGAAGAAGCGCGGCGGCTTGCGCGTGCTGACCCGCGGATGCGGGTGATCGAGCGGATCGGACGGCGCGGGCTCGCCTCGGCCGCCATCGAAGGCATTTGTGCCACCGCCGCGCCCTTTGTCGCCGTGATGGACGCCGACCACCAGCACGACCCGGCGCTGCTTCCCACCATGCTCGACGCGGTGGAGCGCGGCGAGTGCGAGGTGGCGGTGGCCAGCCGTTTCGTCGAGGGTGCCAGCCTTGAGGGGCTCCCGAGCGCCCGCCGCGAAAAGGGCTCCCGCCTTGCCAACCGCCTCGCGCGGCGAATCGCGGGAGTCGAGCTGACCGATCCGATGAGTGGCTACTTCCTGATGGAAACGGCCAGAGCGCGCGCGCTCGCGCCGCACTTGTCGGGCATCGGCTTCAAGATCCTGCTCGACCTGCTCGCGAGCGCACCCGCGCCGCTGCAGGTGAAGGAGTTCCCGCTGCAGTTCGGCGAGCGTCGCAGCGGTACCAGCAAGCTCGACCGTGCGATCGCGTTCGACTTCCTGGTCGGCCTCTACGACAAGAGCTTCGGCCGCATGGTTCCGACCCGCTTCGCGCTATTCGGTACCGTCGGGGGGCTCGGCGTGCTGGTTCACCTCGCGGTGCTGACGCTCCTCTACCGGGGACTCGGCGCGGCGTTCCTTCCCTCGCAGGCAGCAGCGACTTTTGCCGCGATGACGTTCAACTTCTGGCTCAACAACTGGCTCACCTACCGCGACCGGAGGCTGACAGGCGCGAGCGCATTCCTGCGCGGATGGGCGGCCTTCTGCGCCACCTGCGCGGTCGGTGCGGTCGCGAACGTCGCGGTCGCAGGGCTCCTGAAGCAGCAGGGACTCTATTGGCTGCTTGCCGCAGGCGCGGGCATCGTGGTCGGCGCGGTGTGGAACTACGCCTTGTCGAGCCGCTTCGTCTGGCGGCGGCGATAGTTCCACCATTGTCGTTTCACACGAAGACACGAAGGGGTCGGTGCGAGAATCGCGCCGATCGTCACATCTGTCTCGTGCAGTTCATCCGGACGAGCGCGGCTTCGCCGCGGGCGCGTCATCTTCGTGTCCTCGTGTGAACCCCCGGCTTCACCGCCACCCGTCGAGCCACATCCAGAACGCGAAGCTCTGCTCCCCCGCGAGCGGCGCGGCGCTGAGGATCGGATAGAACCAGGCGAACAGCGCAACGCTGGCGAGCAGCGTTGCCGTTGTCAGCCGCCGCCAGCCGCGCCGCCGGAGCTCGTCGAGCGCCAGCGCCAGCGCCGCGAGGAGGAAGCAGCTCGGCAGGAAGTAGTGGTAGTAGAACTGGACCGGCTTGTTCACGACCATCCAGAAGCCCAGACTCACGGCGTAGAGAACGGCCACGGATAGTGCCGCGCGATCGCCCCCGACGCCTCTCCAGATCGCCCAGACCATCGCCGGCAGACCGAGCAGCATGGTCAGCGGATTGCCGATCAGCAGGATTCCGCGCTGCGCTCCGTCGACCGGCTCGTAGAGATACCAGATCGCGCGCAGGTTGAAGAGCCATTCGGGCCAGCGGGACTGGTACGGGTGCGGCTCGACCACGCTTTCCTGCAGCGCGACGATCTGGCGGTGCAGTTCGATCAGGCCGCCGGGCTGGAGCGCGCCCTTGTCGAAACCATAGGCCGGGAGGAAGGTCGCCGCGTAGACCGCCAGCGGCACGAGGCCGAGCCACAGCGCGGCTTCGAGCAGCGACACGCCGGGCACCGGAATGCCCCTGCGGCTGGTGAAGAGTCGTCGTCGCCCGGCAGCCAGCCGTGCGGCGAAGAAGGCGAGGCCGGGCACGACCGCCAACGGCACCGCATTCCATTTCGCGGCCATCGACAGTCCGATCGCGACGCCTGCGATCGCCAGCCGGCGCCGCCCCGTCTCCGGTTCGCGCACGGCGGCGGCGCATTGCCACAGCGCGAGCGCGAGGAAGGCGACGAAGAACACGTCGAGCATCGCGACGCGGCTGTGCACGAACAGCGCGAACCCGCTCGCCAGCAGCACGCCGTAAGCGACGGCGGCGAAGCGCGAGAGACTGGCGAACCACAGCGCCCGCATGAAGGCGTAGAGCGCGCCCGTGCCGGCCAGCGCCGGGAACAGGCGCCAGCCCCACGGGTTGTCACCCAGCAGTGCAATGCCGAGCGCGAGTATCTCCTTGCCCAGCAGGGGGTGCTCGCGATTGAGGTATTCGCTGCCATCGAGCAGGGCCCGCGCAGCGGGCAGATAGTGGACTTCGTCGAAATAGGGCGTGCCGGGGATGGCGATTCGCACGATGCACAGGACGAAGAAGACGACGGCGATCGCGGCGCTCCACCCGATCGGGTCGCGCGGATGATCGGGCGCCTCGTTCATTGTCGCGACGGATAGTGCTCGTCCCGGGATGGAGCAAGTCGAACGGGGCATTACATTAGTTAACAATTCGTTGTATAGAGCGGCTAACCGGACGTTCACACGGGGAGAAGCCGGTCTGAAAAAACAAGTGTCGGGGGCGCAGAGAAATGGAGTTGCGCGAAATGACTCGTCACGTTGTTTGCATGGTTTTAGGCCACCAGGTGAATCGCCGGCGCATACGCCGCGAGGGGCTAGCCTACGTCAGTCGTTGCCGTTGGTGCCGTACGCGGATGTGGCGCTCCGAAGACGGATGGGAAGAGGGGGTTCCGCAGGACCCGATGCCCCTGCATGAAGGGGCATCCCATCTGCACAATGCGTGACTCTGTTGCGCCGGGCCGTTGCATTTCTTAAAAAAATTGGGTGACGATGGGGAACGTTTTGGCCTAGACGCCGTCTCTCCTCAGGAACTTCGGTCCCGAACGGAAGGGTAATAGTCTATGAAACTTCGTAACCTCCTCCCAGCTATGGCTGCGGCGTCGCTGGTCGCCGCTCCGGTTGCAGCCCAGGCTCAGATCGCCGAGCGCGCTTCCGAGCCCGTCAGCGGGGAATCCGAGCTCGCTGGTCAGATCGGCCCGGCGCTGATCATCGTCGCAATCGCGGCCGTGGGCATGATTGCCCTGCTCGTGACCGACGATGACGATGATGAAGATCCCGTAAGCGTCTGATTCGCGCTTACTGCGTACTGGTAGGCGCGGTTCCATAACGGATATTCCTTTTTCATTGCGCCAGGGGCTTGCCCGTCGTTAGAGCGACCGCGATGAAGAAGACTACCGGAATGAACCGCGCCGCCACACGCGCATGGCGCCCAGCGACCCGTGCCGTAAGAGGAGGCGCATGGCGCTCCGAGCACGGGGAAACGAGCGAGGCACTGTTTCTCACCTCCGGCTATAGCTACGACGACGCGGCAACCGTTGCCGCGCGTTTCGCTGGCGAAGCCGAGGGGATGACCTATTCCCGCCTGCAGAACCCGACCGTCGCGATGCTCGAGGAGCGGATCGCGCTGATCGAAGGCGCCGAGGCATGTCGCGCACAGGCCAGCGGCATGGCGGCGATGACTGCAGCTCTCCTCTGCCAGCTCTCGCACGGCGACCATCTGGTTGCCGCGCGCGCCGCGTTTGGATCGTGCCGCTGGCTGGTCGACCACCTCTGTCCCCGCTTCGGGATCGAGGCGACCGTGATCGACGGAACCGACGACGCCGCGTGGGAGGCTGCGATCCGGCCGAACACCAAGGTGTTCTTCTTCGAGACCCCGGCCAATCCGACGCTAGACGTGGTCGATCTCGAATTCGTCTGCGGTCTCGCCAGGGCCCACGGCATCACCACCGTCGTCGACAACGCCTTCGCCACCGCGGTGCTCCAGCGCCCGATGGAGTTCGGCGCCGACGTTGTCGCCTATTCCGCGACCAAGCTGATGGACGGGCAGGGCCGGGTGCTCGCCGGCGCGGTGTGCGGCACGCGCGAGTTTATCGACGAGGTCCTCCTGCCGTTCCAGCGCAACACCGGGCCCAACCTCTCGCCGTTCAACGCCTGGGTCGTGCACAAGGGGCTCGAGACGCTCCCGCTCCGCGCGCACCGCCAGAGCGAGACCGCGCTGGACCTCGGCCGCTTCATTGAAGGCCGGGCGCCCCGGGTGCTCCATCCCGGGCTCGAGAGCCACCCGCGCCATGCGATCGCCGCGAAGCAGATGGACGCCTTCGGCCCGATCTTCGCTTTCGACGTCGGAAGCCGCGAGAAGGCTTTCGCCGTGCTCGACGCGCTTGAGTTGATCGATATCTCGAACAACATTGGCGACGCGCGCAGCCTTATGTGCCACGCCGCGAGCACTACCCACGCCGGCATGACCGCCGAAGCGCGCGCAGAAATGGGCGTGGGCGAGGGGCTCCTGCGGTTCAACGTCGGGCTCGAGGATCCGGAAGACCTCAAGGAAGATCTCGACCGCGCGCTGTCCGCCGCGGGGTTCTGATTCGGCTAATCTCCAGAGCGGCAGTTCACCGTCCCACAAAATACCGTCGTCCCAGCGAAAACCGGGATCGCCTGTCACCCTTGCGCCGTTGGTTAGCATTCCGGCTTTCGCTGGAATGACGATGTTGCTGACGATGCCGGCCGAAATGACGACGAACGCAAGGCTCCACACCGCAAATCACCCGAAGAGCGCCCTTTACCGGGCCCGTCCATTGGCTCTATTCTCGCTCCCGCAATGAAACAGTTGTTCCAGCACGCCGCGATCACCGAGGGAATCACCGTCCGCGTGGCGGTGAACTTCCTGCCCGAGCAGTCGCAGCCCGAGGCGGGCAAGTGGTTCTGGGTCTATCACATCCGGATCGAGAACGGCTCGAACGAGCGGGTGCAACTGATCACGCGCCACTGGCGGATCACCGACTCGCGCGGCGGGATCAATCTGGTCGACGGGGAGGGAGTCGTGGGCGAGATGCCGGTGCTCGCGCCGGGGGACAGCCATGACTACGTGTCCGGCTGCCCGCTCGGCACACCGCATGGTTCGATGGAGGGGTTCTACACCTTCCACCGCGCCGACGGCACGCCGCTTGAAGTGCGCATTCCCTACTTCCCGCTCGCGGCACCCGCGACCGCGGACTAGGGCGCCAGCGAAAGGGTCATTCGGCGACCCGCAGCTCCGGCGCCAGCCCCAGCCACTCCGCCAGCGCAGCGAGATCGCGCATCACGCCTTCGCCCGCCAGCGCCGCGCGGCTTCGGTCGAGACGCAGCACCAGACTGGGCCCCTCGCGTTCGAGCGCGCTCGTGGTCACGGACACGCGTGAGGTCGCGCCCATCCGCCGGGCGAGGCGCATGGCGAGGCCCCAGCCCATCGCCTGTCGCAGGTCCGCATCGGGCGCGAGCGCGGCTACGCGCCGTGGCCACGAGGTCTTGCCGCAGCTCCCCAACATCATCGCGGCGAGCATCGCTCGCCCGTACGCGTCGAGACCGATCCACCGCTTGTCGAGCGCCCATTCGACAGCCTGGCTCGTGCGGAAGTTGGGCTCGACCCGGTGTAGCGCCAGCGACAGCAGCGCGCCCGCGAGCCGAAGCCGCTCATTCTCGCTGCCGCCCGACTCGGCGATGCCCACCACCCAGGCGGACATCAGCGCTGCGTCGGTGATCGCGCTCTTCATCGGTGCGGCGAAGTCCGCCACCGCGACGATCAGCGGATCCTTGGCCTGTTCGAGGGCGTCTAGCCGCCGGTAGAGCAGCCCCTCGCGCAAACCCCAACTCGAAAAGACCAGCGCATCGGGCCCGATCTCGCCCAGCATGATCCGCAGCAGTGCCGCCGCGTCCGGGAGGGACCTCGCGCGCATCGTCCCGATCCCCTCGATCTCGACAAGCTTTGCCGGATCGCTCCTCGCAAGCTCGCGCGCGATCCGGTCGGCTTCGTGGAGGTCGAGATGAAAGCCGTGCGGGTCGGTTACCGGATGCCGCGTGTCGTGCATCGCGTATGCGGCGAACGCGCGCCAGGTTCCGCCGACCAGATAGAGCGGCCCGGCCTGCGCCGCCGCTCCGCCGGCTTCCGCAAATGCCTTCTTCACCGCGCGCTTGAAGCCTGGCGCCTCTTCGGCGCGGAGGGCTGGCAAGCGCAGCGTGCCGAGCGGCAGTGTCGCGCCGTCGCGGCAGGCGCCGTCCTCCACCGTCACCAGTTCGAGGCTGCCCCCACCGAGGTCGGCGACCAATCCGCGCGCACCCGGGAAGGCGGCGATCACGCCGTAGGCGGCGGCATTCGCCTCGTCCTCACCGCTCAGGAGCTGCGGAGTCAGCCCCAGCGCGCGAACCTGTTGGAGCAATTCGCCACCATTCTCCGCGTCGCGCACGGCTGCCGTGGCGACGGTCTGCACGTCGGTCACGCCCAGCTCGCGTGTCAGCAGCGAGAAGCGGGCGAGGGCAGCGAGCGCCTGCTCGCTCGCCTCGTCCGGGATGCGCCCGGTCGCCGCCAGATCTCGGCCCAGGCGGGCGACGATCTTCTCGTTCCACATCGTGCGCGGCACGCGCTGGGGGCCGTCGTAGACGACCAGTCGCACGGTGTTCGACCCGATGTCGATCACCGCGCGGCGATCGGCGGGTGCGACGCGCAGGCTACGCCAGGCAAAGGCTCGCAGGCTCGTCATTCGCCGGTTCCTTCCAGGCGCAGCTTCGGTACCGCACCCGCCTTCAGCGCCGCGCCCCGGCCCGAGAGCGAGGGATTGCTCATGAAGTAGTCATGACAGTTGAAGCCGCCTTCGCCCATGCGCATTCGGGCGTACTCCCCATCCGGCAGCAATTGCCAGCTCTGTTCGGTATCGAGGATGTTCGCCAGCATGACCTGGTCGAGCACCTGATCGTGCACAGTCTTGTTGGCAAGCGGCACCAGCACTTCGACCCGCCGGTCGAGGTTGCGGCTCATCGCGTCGGCCGAAGTCAGGTAGACGGCGGCGTGCTTGCTCGGCAGCCGATGCCCGTTGGCGAAGGCCCAGACACGGCTGTGTTCGAGGAACCGGCCGATGATCGACTTGACCTCGATGTTCTCCGACAGACCGGGCACGCCCGCGCGCAGGCAGCAGATACCGCGCACCACGAGCTGGATCTCCACCCCGGCCGCGCTCGCGGCATAGAGCCGGTCGATCAGCTCGCTGTTGGTGATCGCGTTGACTTTCGCCCAGACGCCCGCGGGCTTGCCGGCGCGGGCGTTCTCGATCTCGCGGTCGATCAGCTCGAACAGCTTCTGCTTGAGTCCGATCGGTGAGATCGTCAGGCACTCGGTGCTGCGCGGTTCGACATAACCGGTGACGAAGTTGAACAGCTTGGCTGCATCGCGCCCCAGCGCCGGGTCCGCCGTGAAATAGCTGAGGTCGGTGTAGATCCGCGCGTTGATCGGGTGATAGTTGCCGGTGCCGAAGTGGCAGTAGGTGCGATAGCCTTCCTCCTCGCGCCGCACGACCAGGCTGACCTTGGCGTGGGTCTTCCAGTCCATGAAGCCGTAGATCACCTGCACGCCGGCGCGCTCGAGCTCCGCCGCCCATTGCAGGTTGCGCTCTTCGTCGAAGCGGGCCTTGAGTTCGACCACCGCGGTCACTGCCTTGCCCGCCTGCGCCGCATCGATCAGTGCGGCGATAACCGGCGACTGGTCGCCCGCGCGGTAGAGCGTCTGCTTGATCGACACGACCGCGGGATCGATCGCCGCTTGGCGCAGGAAATCGACCACCACCTCGAAACTCTCGTAGGGGTGCTGGATCACGATGTCCTTCTCGCGGATTGCGGAGAAGCAGTCGCCGTCGTGCGCCAGGATGCGCTCGGGATAGCGGGACGCGAAAGGCGCAAACTTTAGGTCCGGGCGCGGTTCGCCGCAGATCGCGCTCAGGTGGCGCAAGCCGAGCATGCCCGAGGTCTTGATCGTCATAGCCGGGTCGACTTCGAACTGCTCTCGCAGCAGCATCTCCGCCGCGGGATCGCAGTCCTCATCAAGTTCGAGCAGGACCGCGCGTCCGCGCCGGCGCCGCTGGATAGCGGTGCGGAAAAGGCGGACCAGATCCTCCGCTTCCTCCTCCACCTCGATGTCGCTGTCGCGCAGCACGCGGAACAGGCCATCGCCGAGAATACGAAAGCCGGGGAAGAGCTGGCCGGCGTAGCGCACGATCAGCTTTTCGATCGCGATGTAGATCGCCTTCCTGCCCGGCACGCGGACAAAGCGCGGCGCGCCGGTGGGGATGACGACCATCTCGACCAGGTCGGGCTGACGCTTGCCGCGCTTGAGGCGGAAGAGCACGCCCATCCCGAGATTGGCGACAAACGGGAACGGGTGCGACGGATCGATCGCCTGCGGTGTGATCAGCGGCAGGATATCGGTGGTGAAATAGTTCTCCAGCCAGCCGCTCTGTTGCTCGTCGAGTTCGTCGATTTCAGCGATCAGGATGTCCTGCGCAGCGAGCAATCCGCGCAGCGCTTCCAGCGTGCGCTGCTGCCGATCCTCGAGCACGAGCACCTGTTCGCGGATCGCCGCAAGCTGCTGCCGCGGGTCCAGCCCGTCGATCGCGGTGGTCTCGATCCCCCGAGTCGCCTGCCCCTCGAGCCCGGCGATTCGGATCATCGTGAACTCGTCGAGGTTGCTGGCCGAGATTGACAGGAAGCGCAGCCGTTCGAGCAGCGGGTAGCGGTCGTTCTCCGCCTCCGCCAGCACCCGCCGGTTGAACGAAAGCCAAGATAGTTCGCGGTTTACGTACCGCTCGGCCGGCGCCGCGCTGCCGCCTTCGGCCCGCTCGGCCGCGCCCTGCATGAGTACATCCATGGAAGTGCCAAGCCCTCGCAGGCCCACTTGCAAGCCGTGTGTTACGCTCGTGTGACACGGCGCGCGATTGCGGCGGAGGCGGCTTGCCGCTATCCGCACCGGCACGATGAAGCGCACGCACCTGCCCCTGAACGCCCTGCGCGTTTACGACGCCGCCGCGCGGCACCTTTCCTTCACCCGCGCAGCGGACGAGCTGGCGGTGACGCCGGCCGCCGTCGGCCAGCAGATACGCGCGCTCGAGGATCACCTCGGCACCGTGCTGTTCCGCCGCACGTCCAAGGGGCTGGAGCTGACCGAGGAAGGCCTCGCCGGGCTCGACGCGCTGCGCGAAGGCTTCCTGAGGTTCGAGGAATCGGTCCAGTCGATGCAGGCCGGGCAGGCGAGCGACCGCTACACGATCGCCGCCCCGCGCGAATTCTACGCCCAGTGGCTCGCCCCGCGGCTCGCCGCCTTCCGCAAGGCCAACCCCGGCATCCGCTTCCGCTTCGTGGCGGACGAGCATGCCGACTTCACCGAGACCAACCTCGACTTCGCCGTGCGCCTGGTCGACGGGCCGGGCGAGCTGGAGGGCGTCGAGCTTGCGCCTGCGCGCCGCGTGGTCGTCGCCGTGAAGGACGCGCCGGAGGACGTGCTCGACGCCTGGATCGACTGGCCGGGTGCGCCGCTGCCGGAAGGCGCCGAGCCTACGGTCGAGGTCGGCAACGCCGGCCAGGCCCTGTCGAGCGCGATCGCCGGGCTGGGCAAGGCCGTGCTCCCCTACCTGCTGGTGGAGGACGCGCTGGAGGACGGCCGCCTCACCGTGCTCGAAGGCCCGGACGAAGGCCGCCGCGCCTACTGGCTCGTCGCCCCGCTGCCCCAATGGCGGCAGAAGAAGGTCAAGACGCTGGTCGCCTTCCTCACCTCCGGTTAGCCGCCGCGCAGCCAGGCCAGCGCGCCTGCATCCATCCCCTTGAACTTGGGCCAACCGTCGCGCGTGTCGGCGAGCGGCGCGACGAGCAGCGCGGCACCATCGGGCAGCTGCCACTTGATCCGGTGATAGAGCCGGGAGCGGGACAGCCCGCTGCGGACGAGCCACAGCGCATCGGCCAGCGGATGCCCGTCGCCGTGGAGGTCGAGCCCCCCGGGCACCTCCACCGCCGGATCGATCCACAGCAGGTAGAGCGCCGCGCCCTCGTCGCCCGCCGAACCGGCCATCTTCAGCCCAGCAGCCGCACGAGGATCGCCAGGACGACGAACCCCGCGAGCCCCGCGATGAAGATCAGCCGGTTGCGTCGCTTGCGCAGGATGATCTCCGCCCCGCGCGCGTCCTGCGCATCGATATGGATCGCCTCGTCCCGTTCGGGTTCGCTCATCGCTCGTCTCCTCATCGGACCAACGGTCGACACGGTGGGGCGGGTTCCCGTTCGCCGGACGCCGCAAGGGCCTCGGGCGGGAAGGGGGTGTTGACACGCGTGACACGGTCCCCGGGGCAAGTGTCACCTTGCATGTCATGTGTAACCTTGCGGCATGGCTGCGAGCCCCTGCGTCCCGGTGTGCCGTGCAGCCGGTAGCGCGCCGCGACGCTCCGCCCGGGGCTTGCGGGTGGAAGCGAACGACCCCCGGCAGGCCAGGGCCTGCCACGGCGCCGCATGCGGCTCCATCAGCGCTGATTGGGTTCACGCAGAGACGCGAAGACACGAAGGGGCAGGCGACTCGGTCGGACATAGCCCGCAAGCAGATTGCAAATTTTCGGCGTGTAGGAAAATGGTTTGTGAGCGAGCGTCGACCGGCCCCGAATCAGCCGTCCGGGAACGCGCCGCGGGTCCGGTTGGCAAGCGCGACCAGCGAGAGCATCACCGGCACTTCCACCAGCACGCCGACGACCGTCGCCAGGGCCGCGCCGCTGCCGAGCCCGAACATCCCGACCGCGACCGCCACGGCGAGCTCGAAGAAGTTCGAGGTGCCGATCAGCGCGCAGGGCGCGGCGATCGCGTGCGGCACGCGCCAGGCCTTCGCCGCGCCATAGGCGATGAGGAAGATGCCGTAGCTCTGGATCACGATCGGGACGGCGATCAGCGCGACGAGGAGCGGCCGCGCGAGGATGGTTTCGGCCTGGAAACCGAACAGCAGCACCACGGTCACGAGCAGCCCGAGGATCGAGAGCGGCTTGAGGCGGCCGGTGAAGCGATCCACCGCGCCCGGATCGCCGTGGTGCGCGGCGAGGAGCCGGCGGCGGACGAATGCGCCCGCCGCAAGCGGCACGACGACGTAGAGCGCGACCGAGAGAAGCAGCGTCTCCCACGGCACGGCGATGTCGGCGACCCCGAGCAGCAGGGCGACGATCGGCGCGAAGGCGACGATCATCACCAGATCGTTCACCGCCACCTGCACCAGCGTGTAGGCCGGATCGCCTTTGGTAAGCTGCGACCAGACGAACACCATGGCGGTGCAGGGCGCGGCGCCAAGCAGGATCAGCCCCGCGATGTATTCCCTCGCATCGGCCGGCGCGATCAGATCGGCGAAGACGACTTCGAAGAACAGCACGCCGAGCGCGGCCATGGTGAAGGGCTTGACGAGCCAGTTCACCACCAGTGTGATGATGAGGCCCCTGGGCTTGTCGCCGACCCGGCGCACGGCCGAGAAATCGACCGCCACCATCATCGGGAAGATCATCGCCCAGATCAGGACCGCGACGACGAGATTGACCGAGGCATATTCCACCGCGGCGAGCGCGCCGAAGACGTCCGGCGCGAGACTGCCGAGCGCAAGGCCGCAAAGGATCGCGCCGGCGACCCACAGCGAGAGCCATTTCTCGAACAGGCCCAGACCCGCGGCGCGGGTGTCGATGGGCGCGGCAGGAGTGGCGGCGGATGCGTTCATCGTCCGTCCGCCTCCTGCCCGATCGCGTGCAGCCGTTCGCGCAGCGCGACATCCTCGAGGCTGTCGGCGGGCAGGGTGAGCATCAGGTCAATCCGCCGCTTGAGCATGCGGAACGCATCGAGGAAAGCCGCGGCTTTCTCCGCATCGCTCCCGTCGACTGCCGCAGGATCGGGAATGCCCCAGTGCGCGCTGACCGGCCGGCCCGGCCAGACGGGGCAGGTTTCCGCCGCCGCGCTGTCGCAGACCGTGAAGATCAGATCGAACTGCGGACCTTGCGCGAACTCGTTCCAGCTTTTCGAGCGGTATCCATCAGCCGGATAGCCCAGCTTGTCGAGCGTCTGGATAGCCCAGGGATTGACCGTTCCGGCCGGATTGCTGCCGGCGCTGAAGGCGCGGAACCGGCCGCCTCCATCGCGGTTGAGGATCGCTTCGGCGAGGATCGAGCGCGCGGAATTGCCGGTGCAGAGGAACAGCACGTTCAGGGGTTGGGTCGGCATCGCGGGTCTCAGCAGCAGGATACGGCAGGAGCCGAGACGTCTGCCGCCTTGGGCACGCAGCAGGCATCCGAAGCCGCATTCGGGGAGGCGAGCTGCGCAAGATCGGGGTTGCCGCCGTAGGTCGTGCTTTCGCCGTCGGTCAGGAAGGCTTCCCACACCACGCCATCGGGATCGGCGATCCAGCTCTTCTCCGACTTCGCATAGCAGCAGGTCGTGGCGCCTTCCTCCAGCACGGGGCGGTCGGCAGCCTTGAGACGGGCATAGACTTCGGCGAGCTCGTCACCGTTTTCCACCTGCAGCCCGACGTGCTCCACGCCCTTCGATGCGCCTTCGCGTAGCGAGACGGCGAAGTTGATCCGCGGGTCCTCGAGCATCCACTTGGCGTAGTCGCTCTTCACCACCGCCGGCTCGGCGCCGAACAGCTCGTTGTAGAAGGCGATCGATCGGTCGAGGTCGGTCACGCCGACATGGACATGGAAACGCTTCATCACGCGGTCCTTTTCGCTTCTTGGGGAGGGCAGGCCGAGGTGTCGTCGGCGCAGGGAACGCCGCCGCAGCAATTCTCGGTCAGGTAGCTCATCAGTGCATTCATCGCGGCATAATCGGCCGAATAGATGATCGAACGGCTCTCGCGCCGCTGGGTCACGAGGCCGGCGTTGGCGAGCTGGGCGAGGTGGAAGCTCATCGACGAAGGCGGAACGTCGAGACTGTCGGCGAGCGCGCCGGCTGCCATTCCCTCCTCGCCCGCCTGCACCAGCAGGCGAAACGCGGCGAGGCGGTGTTCCTGGGCCAGAGCGGACAGGGCGCGTATGGTGTCAACCGCTTCCATGGGGTGCTTTCGATGATTCGATAAATGTCGAAATATAGAATTGTGGGAGGTGAGGCAAGAGGCTTCTTTTGCGATCCTCCGGCGCTGCCTCACTGTCATTCGTCATCCCAGCGAAAGCTGGGATCGCTGTCGGCACAGTCGGACTTCGCGGCGCGCGATCCCAGCTTTCGCTGGGATGACGGTATGGTGTAATGGTGCGGCGACCAGGACGCAGCGATCCGACGCCGGGAAGGGCGGCGGTGCGCCGGTTCTTGACCGTCAGCCCGAATCCCCCTAAGGGCGCGCTCATCCGAACCGGGGTGCGCTCCGCGTCGGTCAGATAGAGCTGAACATTGCCGGTCATGTCCCGGGGGCCTTGGCGCTGAGCGCTGGAGGCTCTTTTCTATTGAAGCGGTCCTTGTGGGGTGCTTCGGGGCAGCCGTCAAAGTAACCCGGTGTCCGTGACCCGGGTGGAGTGTTTCAGGCTCGCTACCGAGCTCCCGCGCAGGCGGGAGCCTCAGGCCACAGGCGCTTCGCCGGTGGCACGAGGTCCCCGCCTTCGCGGGGACTCAGGGCAGCCAAATTCTCTCCACCCTGGCCCCAGTGTCACCTCCACACGGTGAAGAGAGAACTCAATGCCGACGATCAACCAGCTGGTCCGCCTGGGCCGCGTTCCGCAGAAGGCCAAGAGCAAGGTCCCTGCGATGGAGCAGAACCCGCAGAAGCGCGGTGTCTGCACCCGCGTCTACACCACGACGCCGAAGAAGCCGAACTCCGCTCTGCGCAAGGTGGCCAAGGTCCGCCTGACCAACCAGCGCGAAGTCATCTCCTACATCCCCGGCGAGGGGCACAACCTGCAGGAGCACTCCGTGGTGCTGATCCGCGGCGGCCGCGTGCGCGACCTTCCGGGCGTGCGCTACCACGTGCTGCGCGGCGTGCTCGACACGCAGGGCGTGAAGGACCGCAAGCAGAGCCGTTCGAAGTACGGCGCGAAGCGGCCCAAGTAAGGCTTTCATGATCCCCCGCGAAGGCGGGGGTCTCAGGCCGCCTGGTCGTTCAACCGACGTCCCGCCGGCCTCCCGAGGTCCCCGCCTTCGCGGGGACTCACGGCTAGAGAAGGAATTTGACCAATGAGTCGTCGTCGTCGTCCCGAGAAGCGGGAGATCCTGCCTGATCCGAAGTTCGGAGATCAGGTGCTGTCCAAGTTCATGAACAACCTCATGCTCGACGGAAAGAAATCCGTCGCCGAGCGTATCGTCTATGGCGCGCTCGACACTGTCGAGACGAAGGCCAAGGCCGATCCGATCGCGCTGTTCCACGACGCGCTGAACAACGTCGCGCCGCAGGTTGAGGTCCGCAGCCGCCGCGTCGGCGGTGCGACCTACCAGGTGCCGGTCGAGGTTCGCCCCGAGCGCGCCCAGGCGCTGGCGATCCGCTGGCTGATCACCGCCGCCCGCGGGCGTGCGGAAACGACCATGGCGGCGCGGCTGTCGGGCGAGCTGCTCGACGCGGCGAACAACCGGGGCAACGCGGTCAAGAAGCGGGAAGACACGCACCGCATGGCCGACGCCAACCGCGCGTTCTCGCACTACCGCTGGTAAGGCGGGGACTGGCGAGGATCGCTCGTCGCAGAGAAGCGGGCCTGGCCGGCGTGAGCCGCGGGCCGGCCCGCTTCCCGCGAGGCGTCTTCAACCGGTCACAGAGTTAACTATATGGGGCGCGCTTCTCCGCCGCTCCTAACGAACCCGAGGAATTTCCCATGGCCCGCAGCCATCCTATCGAGCGCTATCGCAACTTCGGCATCATGGCGCATATCGACGCCGGCAAGACCACCACGACCGAGCGCATCCTCTATTACACCGGCAAGTCCTACAAGATCGGCGAAGTGCACGACGGCGCGGCGACGATGGACTGGATGGAGCAGGAGCAGGAGCGCGGCATCACCATCACCTCGGCCGCGACCACGACCTTCTGGAAGGCCGAGGACGGCGAGGGCGAAGAGCACCGCCTGAACATCATCGACACCCCGGGCCACGTGGACTTCACCATCGAAGTCGAGCGTTCGCTGCGCGTGCTCGACGGCGCGGTCGCCGCCTTTGACGGTGTCGCCGGCGTCGAGCCCCAGTCCGAAACCGTGTGGCGCCAGGCCGAGAAGTACGGCGTGCCCCGCATGTGCTACGTGAACAAGCTCGACCGCACGGGCGCCGACTTCTACTACTGCGTCCAGACGATCATCGACCGTCTCGGCGCGGTGCCGGCCGTGCTCTATCTCCCGATCGGCGCCGAAGGCGACTTCAAGGGCCTGGTCGACCTGGTCAACAACCGCGCGATCATCTGGCACGACGAGAGCCTGGGCGCGAAGTTCGACTACACCGAGATCCCCGCGGACCTCGCCGACAAGGCCGCCGAGTACCGCGAGAAGCTGATCGAGCTCGCCGTCGAGCAGGACGACGACGTGATGGAAGCCTATCTCGAAGGCAATCTTCCCGACGCGCCCACGCTGAAGCGGCTGATCCGCAAGGGCACGCTGAACCACAAGTTCGTGCCGGTGATGTGCGGCTCCTCGTTCAAGAACAAGGGCGTCCAGCCCCTGCTCGACGCGGTCGTCGACTATCTGCCGAGCCCGGTGGACGTGCCGGCGATCAAGGGCGTCAAGCCCGACAGCGATGAGGAGGATACCCGTCCTTCGTCCGACGAGGCGCCGTTCAGCGCGCTGGCGTTCAAGATCATGAACGACCCGTTCGTCGGCTCGCTCACTTTCACCCGCATCTATTCGGGCCGGCTCGCCAAGGGCCAGGTCCTGAACTCGGTCAAGGAGAAGAAGGAAAAGATCGGCCGCATGCTGCTGATGCACTCGAACAACCGCGAGGACATCGAGGAAGCATTCGCGGGCGACATCGTCGCCATCGCCGGTCTGAAGGAGACCACCACCGGCGACACGCTGTGCGATCCGGCCAAGCCGATCATCCTCGAGCGGATGGAGTTCCCCGAGCCCGTGATCGAGCTGTCGGTGGAGCCGAAGACCAAGGCCGACCAGGAGAAGATGGGCGTCGCCCTCAACCGCCTGGCCGCCGAGGACCCCTCGTTCCGCGTTTCGACCGACCACGAGTCGGGCCAGACGATCATCAAGGGCATGGGCGAGCTTCACCTCGACATCCTGGTCGACCGCATGAAGCGCGAGTTCAAGGTCGAGGCCAACGTCGGCGCGCCGCAGGTGGCCTATCGCGAGTCGCTGGCTCGCGAGGTTGAGGTCACCTACACCCACAAGAAGCAGTCGGGTGGTTCGGGCCAGTTCGGTGAAGCCAAGGTTCGCGTGATCCCCGGGGAACGCGGCCAGGGCATCATCTTCGACGACCAGATCAAGGGCGGCAATATTCCGCGCGAATATATCCCGTCGGTCGAGAAGGGCATGCGCGAGCAGGCCGAGAGCGGCTATCTGGTCGGCTTCCCGATCATCGACTTCACCATCGAGCTGATCGACGGCAAGTACCACGACGTCGACTCGAGCACGGTGGCGTTCGAGATCACCGGTCGCGGCGCGATGCGCGAAGCGGCCCAGAAGGCCGGCATCAAGTTGCTCGAGCCGATCATGAAGGTCGAGGTCGTGACGCCGGAAGAGTACATGGGCGACGTGATCGGCGACCTCAACAGCCGTCGCGGCCAGATCCAGGGCACCGACAGCCGCGGCAACGCCCAGGTGGTCGACGCCTTCGTGCCGCTCGCCAACATGTTCGGCTACGTGAACGAGCTGCGCTCCTTCACGCAGGGACGCGCGAACTACTCGATGCAGTTCTCGCACTACGACGAGGTGCCGGCGAACGTCGCGCAGGAGGTCAAGGAGAAGCTTGCCTAAGGCATGGCAAGCGTCTAGGGGCGGCGCCTGATTCACCCGGTGCCGCCCGCGACTTGGTGAAATTCAATCTGACAGACAGAGGTTACAAGCACATGGCTAAGGAAAAATTCGAGCGCACTAAGCCGCACTGCAACATCGGCACCATCGGCCACGTCGACCACGGCAAGACCACGCTGACGGCGGCGATCACCAAGGTGCAGGGCGCTGCGGTCGATTTCGCGAACATCGACAAGGCTCCGGAAGAGCGCGAGCGCGGCATCACCATCTCGACCGCACACGTCGAGTATGAGACCGATGCGCGCCACTACGCGCACGTCGATTGCCCGGGCCACGCCGACTACGTGAAGAACATGATCACCGGTGCCGCGCAGATGGACGGCGCGATCCTGGTCGTGAACGCTGCCGACGGCCCGATGCCGCAGACCCGCGAGCACATCCTGCTCGCCCGTCAGGTCGGCGTGCCGGCGCTCGTCGTCTACATGAACAAGGTCGACCAGGTCGACGACGAGGAAATCCTCGAGCTCGTCGAGCTGGAAGTGCGTGAGCTCCTGAGCTCGTACGACTTCGACGGCGACAACATTCCGATCGTCAAGGGTTCGGCTCTGGCCGCGCTCGAAGGCCGCGACCCGGAAATCGGCGAGAACTCCATCAAGGAACTGATGGAAGCCGTCGACAACCACATCCCGCAGCCCGACCGTCCGATCGACAAGCCGTTCCTGATGCCGATCGAGGACGTGTTCTCGATCTCGGGCCGCGGCACCGTCGTCACCGGCCGCGTCGAGACCGGCATTGTGAATGTCGGCGACGAAGTCGAGATCGTCGGCATCAAGGATACGTCGAAGACGACCGTCACCGGCGTCGAGATGTTCCGCAAGCTGCTCGATCGCGGTGAGGCCGGCGACAACATCGGCGCCCTGATCCGCGGCGTCGGCCGTGACGACGTCGAGCGTGGCCAGGTTCTGGCCAAGCCGGGTTCGGTCACGCCGCACACCGAGTTCAGCGCCGAAGTCTACGTGCTGTCGAAGGACGAAGGCGGCCGTCACACGCCGTTCTTCGCCAACTACCGCCCGCAGTTCTACTTCCGCACGACCGACGTGACCGGCGAAGTGATCCTCCCCGAGGGCACCGAGATGGTCATGCCGGGCGACAACGTGACGATCGGCGTCAAGCTGATCGCGCCGATCGCGATGGACGAAGGTCTTCGCTTCGCCATCCGTGAAGGCGGCCGCACCGTCGGTTCGGGGGTTGTCAGCAAGATCACGAAGTAATATAGGCGCGCGACCGGCGGGGGATTCGTTCCTCCGCCGGTCAGATTTTTCGAAGGGGGCCGCCCCTGACCGGGTTTCCCGGGAGGCGGGGCTGGCCTTTCTTTTTTGGGGAGCGGAGCGCTCCTTGGCTCTTTCGCATCGGTATAGGTAATGGAAGCTCAGAACATCCGCATTCGCCTCAAGGCGTTCGACCACCGCGTTCTCGACCAGGCGACTGGTGAAATCGCAGATACAGCGCGTCGTACGGGTGCTCTCATTCGTGGCCCCATTCCCATGCCGACGCGTATCGAAAAGTTCACCGTGAACCGCGGCCCGCACATCGACAAGAAGTCGCGCGAGCAGTTCGAGGTGCGCACCTACAAGCGGCTGCTCGACATCGTGCAGCCCAACGCCCAGACGGTCGATGCGCTGATGAAGCTCGATCTCGCCGCGGGCGTGAACGTGGAAATCAAGCTCGCGTAAACCGAAGGTTTATGCGAGCGCAGCCCCCGCGCAGGCGGGGGTCTCAGTCCTCCTGATCGGACTTTAAACGATTGGGACTGATATCGCGGTCGCGTTAGCGGCCTGAGGTCCCCGCCTTCGCGGGGACTCTCGACGACATCGGGATACCGCCGGCACGCTGCCGGGTCTGCGTCCCCCGTCTCGCCTTCTTCGGAAGGCACTCAGCCCGGACGGGGCGACGCATCACAACCAGGGCTGTCACGCACCTTCGGATGGGCCGGGGGTGCCTCTGTTTTAGGAGTCTTACGATGCGCACCGGCGTTATCGCAAAGAAAGTCGGGATGACCCGCCTGTTCCAGGAGGATGGCCGGCACGTGCCCGTGACCGTTCTCGCACTGGAAGACTGCCAGGTCGTTTCGCACCGCACCGCCGATCGCGATGGCTATTTCGCGCTCCAGGTGGGTTCGGGCGAAGCCAAGCAGAAGAACGTGAACAAGCCGCAGCGCGAAGCCTTCGCCAAGGCGGAAGTCGGGCTGAAGATGAAAGTCGCCGAGTTCCGCGTCGAGAACGAGGAAGGCCTGATGCCGGTCGGTTCGACGATCAGTGCCGAGCACTTCGTCGCCGGGCAGAAGGTCGACATCACCGGCCACACGCAGGGCAAGGGCTTTGCCGGTGCGATGAAGCGCTGGGGCTTCGGCGGTCTGCGCGCGACGCACGGCGTCTCGCTCAGCCACCGTTCGCATGGTTCGACCGGTAACCGCCAGGATCCGGGCCGCGTCTTCAAGAACAAGAAGATGGCCGGCCACATGGGCGACCGCCAGCGCACGCAGCAGAACCTCGAGATCGTGCGCACCGACGCCGACCGCGGCCTTCTGTTCGTCAAGGGCTCGGTCCCGGGTGCGAAGAACGCCTGGCTGCTGGTTCGTGACGCGGTGAAGCTGCCGGTTCCCGAAGGCGTGCCGTTCCCCGGCGCGATCCTCGAGAAGAAGAGCGCTGCTCCGGAGCACGAGGAAGCCGCACCGGGTCTGGTCGAGAGCGCTGCCGAGCACGAAGTGCACCAGCAGGTCGACGCCGAACAGCAGGCGAAGCTCGCCGAAGAGCAGCAGGCTGGGGCCGGTGACGATGTCACTCCCGCGACCGGCGAAGAGAACAAGGCCGAAGGCACTGCCGACGGCGAGAGCAAGGAGTCCTGATCGTGAAGGTCAAGGTCCAGAAACTCGACGGCACCAAGGTTTCGGGCGCGTCGGGCGACATCGAGCTCAATGACGCCGTGTTCGGCGTCGAGCCGCGCGCCGACATCCTGCACCGGGTCGTCACCTGGCAGCTCGAGAACCGGCGCGGCACTGCCCGCCCGACTCGCGAGCGGTCCGACGTCGCGCGCACCGGCAAGAAGTTCGGTCGCCAGAAGGGCGGCGGTACGGCTCGTCACGGCGATCGTGCGGCTCCGATCTTCATCGGCGGCGGTAAGGCGCACGGCGCCAGGCTGCGCGACTTCGACGTCTCACTGAACAAGAAGATCCGTGCGCTCGGCCTCAAGATGGCGCTTTCGAGCAAGGCTAAGGACGGCCTGGTGGTCGTCGACAGCCTCGATCTCAAGGACGCCAAGACCAAGGCGGTCGCGGAAGCGATCGGCAAGAACGGTTGGAACGGCAAGGTGCTGGTGATCGACGGTGAGGCCGTGAACGAAGGCTTCAAGAAGGCCGCCGGCAACCTCAAGGGGGTCAACGTGCTCCCCGCGATCGGCGCCAACGTCTACGACATCCTGAAGCACGACACGCTCGTCCTCACCAAGGACGCGGTCGAAAAGCTGGAGGCGCGCTTCAATGGCTAAGAAGCAGGAAATCGATGCGCGTCACTACGACGTGATCCTCAGCCCCCACATCACCGAGAAGTCGACTCTGCTCTCGGAGCAGAACGGTGTCGTCTTCAAGGTGGCGAACGATGCGACCAAGCCGCAGATCAAGGAAGCGGTCGAAGCGCTGTTCGATGTGAAGGTGAAGGGCGTGAACACCATTGTCGTGAAGGGCAAGACGAAGCGCTGGAAGGGCAAGCCCTACAAGCGCAGCGACCTCAAGAAGGCGGTGGTTACGCTGGCGGAAGGTGACTCGATCGACGTCACCGGCGGCATCTGAGGCCAGGGACATAGGATCGTAAGATGGCACTCAAGAACTACAAACCGACGAGCCCCGCGCGCCGCGGCCTGATTCTCGTCGACAAGTCCGGCCTGTACAAGGGCAAACCGGTCAAGTCGTTGACGGAAGGCAAGCGCAAGACGGGCGGCCGTAACAACAAGGGTCATGTCACCTCGCGCGGCATGGGCGGCGGTCACAAGCAGAAGTACCGCTATATCGACTTCAAGCGTCGTAAGTGGGACGTCGAAGGCACCGTGGAGCGGATCGAGTACGATCCCAACCGCACCGCCTTCATCGCGCTGATCAAGTACGCCGACGACGAGCTGGCCTACATCCTGGCGCCGCAGCGCCTGGCCGTGGGCGACAAGATCATCGCCGGCGAGCGGACCGACACCAAGCCCGGCAACGCGATGCTGCTCGGCCAGATGCCGGTCGGCACGATCTGCCACAACATCGAGATGAAGCCGGGCAAGGGCGGCCAGATCGCCCGTTCGGCCGGCGCCTACGTCCAGCTCGTCGGCCGCGACCGCGGCATGGTGATGGTGCGCCTCAACTCGGGCGAGCAGCGCTACGTGCGGGCGGATTGCATGGGTACGGTTGGCGCGGTGTCGAACCCCGACAACCAGAACCAGAACCTGGGCAAGGCCGGCCGCCGCCGCTGGATGGGCATCAAGCCGCTCACCCGCGGCGTCGCCAAGAACCCGGTCGACCACCCGCATGGCGGTGGTGAAGGCCGCACGTCGGGTGGCCGCCATCCCGTCACTCCGTGGGGCAAGCCGACCAAGGGCGCCCGGACCCGCAAGAACAAGGCGACGGACAAGATGATCATCCGTTCGCGCCACGCCAAGAAGAAGAGGTAATCGGACATGGCTCGTTCCGTCTGGAAAGGTCCGTTCGTCGAGCTCAGCCTTCTCAAGAAGGCTGAAGACGCACAGGAAGCGGGTGGCCGTGCGCCGATCAAGACCTGGTCGCGTCGCAGCACGATCCTGCCGCAGTTCGTCGGCCTGACGTTCAGCGTCTACAATGGCCAAAAGTTCATCCCGGTCTCCGTTTCGGAAGACATGGTCGGTCACAAGCTCGGTGAATTCGCGCCCACGCGCAACTTCCCGGGTCACGCGTCCGACAAGAAGGGTAAGCGCTAATGGGCAAGCAGAAAGCTCCCCGCCGCGTCGCGGAGAACGAGGCTCTGGCCGTCGGCACCACGATCCGTGGTTCGGCGCAGAAACTGAACCTCGTTGCCGAGTTGATCCGCGGCAAGAAGGCCGAGGATGCGATGAGCATTCTCGCGTTCTCCAAGAAGGGCATGGCGCGCGATGCGCAGAAGGTGCTCGCCTCGGCGATCGCCAATGCGGAGAACAACCACGACCTGGATGTCGACGCGCTGGTGGTTGCGGAAGCTTCCGTCGGCAAGTCGATCACCATGAAGCGTTTCCACACGCGCGGACGCGGCAAGAGCACCCGCATCCTCAAGCCGTTCAGCCGGCTGCGCATCGTGGTTCGCGAGCAGGAAGAGGCGTAAGATGGGCCAGAAGAGCAATCCGATCGGTCTGCGCCTGCAGATCAACCGCACCTGGGACAGCCGCTGGTACGCCGAAGGGCGCGACTATGCGCGGCTGCTCAAGGAAGACATCGAGATCCGCAAGCACATCATCGAGAGCCTGCCCCAGGCGGCGATCTCGAAGGTGGTGATCGAGCGTCCGGCCAAGCTGTGCCGGGTTTCGATCTATGCCGCGCGCCCGGGCGTCATCATCGGCAAGAAGGGCGCCGACATCGAGAAGCTGCGTTCCAGGCTTTCGTCCATGACGGCGAGCGAGGTGAAGCTGAACATCGTCGAGATCCGCAAGCCGGAAGTCGATGCCAAGCTCGTCGCGCAGGGTATCGCCGACCAGCTGATCCGCCGCGTGGCGTTCCGCCGGGCGATGAAGCGCGCGATGCAGTCCGCCATGCGTCTGGGTGCCGAAGGCATCAAGATCGTCTGCGGCGGCCGTCTCGGCGGTGCGGAAATCGCGCGTGTCGAACAGTACCGCGAAGGCCGCGTGCCGCTGCATACGCTGCGCGCGAACATCGACTATGCCGAAGCCGAGGCGCTGACCGCCTACGGCATCATCGGCATCAAGGTGTGGGTCTTCAAGGGCGAGATCCTCGGCCACGATCCGACGGCGCAGGACCGCCTGATGATGGAATCGCAGACCTCCGGCGTCCGTCCGGCTCGCTGAGATTAGGTAAGAGCAATGCTGCAACCGAAGAAAACCAAGTTCCGCAAGGCCTTCAAGGGCCGGATCAAGGGCGACGCCAAGGGTGGCACCGCGCTGAACTTCGGCTCGTACGGCCTCAAGGCCCTGGAGCCGGAGCGGATCACCGCCCGCCAGATCGAGGCCGCACGCCGTGCGATCACGCGCCACATCAAGCGCCAGGGGCGCCTGTGGATCCGCGTGTTCCCCGACGTGCCGGTGTCGAAGAAGCCTGCCGAGGTCCGTCAGGGCAAGGGCAAGGGTTCGGTCGAATACTGGGCCGCCCGCGTGAAGCCGGGCCGGATCCTGTTCGAGCTCGACGGTGTTGCCGGTCCGCTCGCCGCCGAAGCGTTCGAGCGCGCGGCGATGAAGCTGCCGATCAAGACCAAGGTCGTCGCCCGTCTCGGCGACACCTCGCACCTGGAGGGTTGATCATGACGAAGATTGAAGACCTCCGCACGAAGTCCGACGACCAGCTCGACGCGCAGCTCACCGAGCTCAAGCGCGAGCAGTTCAACCTCCGCTTCCAGGCGGCGACCAACCAGTTGGAAGCCCCGGCGCGGATCCGCCAGGTTCGCCGCTCGATCGCGCAGATCAAGACTCTGCAGAACGAGCGCGCCGCCGCCGCGGCAGCCAAGGCTTGAGGAGCTAGACAATGCCGAAGCGTATCCTGATCGGGACTGTCACCTCCGACAAGACCGACAAGACCGTCACCGTACTGGTCGAGCGAAAGGTGAAGCACCCGCTTTACGGGAAGATCATCCGCCGTTCGAAGAAGTACCACGCGCACGACGAGACCAACGAATACAAGCTGGGCGACACCGTCCGGATCGAGGAGACCAGACCGATCTCCAAGACCAAGACGTGGAAGGTGATCGACCGCGTCATCGCGGGCGGCGTCCAGGCGATCGAGGCCGATCTCGAGGCCTAGTCGCAGACAAGTGATTTCAACCGATCCTCGGCTTTGAGGACAGGCGTTTTTGGAACTGCCGGACGGGTTCCGGCAAGCCAGGTAAGAAGGAACCGCATCGATGATTCAGATGCAATCGAACCTAGACGTCGCGGACAACAGCGGCGCGAAGCGCGTCCAGTGCATCAAGGTGCTGGGCGGGTCGAAGCGCCGCACCGCGAGCGTCGGCGACGTGATCGTCGTTTCCGTGAAGGAAGCGCAGCCGCGTGCCCGCGTGAAGAAGGGCGACGTTCACCGTGCGGTGATCGTTCGCACCAAGAAGGACGTGCGCCGCCCCGACGGCAGCGTGATCCGCTTCGATTCGAATGCCGCGGTCCTCGTCAACAAGAATGAGGAACCGATCGGCACGCGTATCTTCGGCCCCGTCGTGCGCGAACTGCGCGGGCGTGGGTTCATGAAGATCATCTCGCTCGCTCCGGAGGTGTTGTAATGGCCGCCGCGAAGATCAAGAAGGGCGACAGCGTCGTCGTGCTCTCGGGCAAGGACAAGGGCCGCACCGGCACCGTCCAGAAGGTCATGCCGAAGGATGGCAAGATCGTCGTCGAGGGCGTGAACGTCGCTGCCCGTCACCGCAAGCCGAGCCAGGCCAACCCGCAGGGTGGCATCGACCGTTTCGAAGCGCCGATGCCGATCTCGAAGGTTGCCGTGGCTGATCCCAAGGACGGCAAGCCGACCCGCGTCCGCTTCGAGGAGCGCGATGGGAAGAAGGTCCGCGTTGCCGTCAAGTCCGGGGAGACTATCGATGGCTGACAACTACACCCCTCGCATGAAGACCCGCTACGACGACCAGATCGTCGCGGCGATGACCGAGAAGTTCGGTTACAAGAACCGGCTCGAGGTCCCGCGCCTGGAGAAGATCACGCTCAACATGGGCGTGGGCGAGGCGAGCCAGGACAAGAAGAAGGTCCAGACCGCGGCCGAGGAAATGGCCCTGATTGCCGGCCAGAAGCCGGTGATCACCAAGGCCAAGAAGTCGATCGCGCAGTTCAAGCTGCGCGAAGGCATGCCGATCGGCTGCAAGGTGACCTTGCGCCGCGAACGCATGTACGAGTTCCTCGACCGTCTCGTGACCGTAGCCATGCCGCGCATCCGCGACTTCCGCGGATTGAACCCGAAGAGCTTCGACGGGCACGGCAACTACGCGATGGGCCTGAAGGAGCAGATCATTTTCCCGGAGATCTCGTACGACAGGATCGAGAAGGTCCGGGGAATGGACATCATCGTGACCACGACGGCGAAGACCGACGAGGAAGCCCGCGAACTGCTGCGTCTGTTCGGCTTCCCGTTCCCTGCAGAGCAGGACGCCGAAGAGAAGGAGGCCGCGTGAGCGGCCCCCTGAACGCTAGGAAAGCAAAGAGAGCTTAAGTCCAATGGCGAAACTGAGTTCCATCAACAAGAACGAGCGTCGCAAGAAGCTCGTGAAGAAGTACGCTGCGAAGTACGCCCAGCTGAAGGCGATCGCGGACGACGAGTCGCTCGACGAGGGCGAACGTCTGATCGCGCGTCTGAAGATGGCGGAGATCCCGCGTAACGCGAACCCGACACGTGTGCGCAACCGCTGCACCACCACCGGCCGCCCGCGCGGCTACTACCGCAAGTTCGGTCTCAACCGCATCGAACTGCGCGATCTCGGCAACAAGGGCCTGATTCCGGGCCTGACCAAGTCGAGCTGGTGAGGATCTGACAGATGGCTATGACCGATCCCCTGGGTGACATGCTCACCCGCATCCGCAACGGGCAGCAGGCGAAGAAGGACAGCGTCCTTTCGCCGGCGTCCAAGCTGCGTGCAAACGTGCTCGAAGTTCTCCAGCGCGAAGGCTACATCCGTGGCTACAGCGAGGACTCGACCGGGAAGCACCCCGCGCTGCGGATCGAACTGAAGTACTTCGAGGGCGAACCTGCGATCAAGTACGTCGCCCGCGTCTCCAAGCCCGGCCGCCGGATCTATTCGGGTTCCAAGGAACTTCCGACCGTCCGCAACGGCCTCGGCATCACCATCGTCTCGACGCCCCGCGGCGTGCTTTCCGATGCGGAAGCCCGGTCGCACAACGTCGGTGGCGAAGTGCTGGCGGAGGTGTTCTGATGAGCCGCATCGGCAAGAGACCGGTCGCGATCCCGAGCGGGGTCACCGCCACGATCGACAACGGCACGCTCACCGTGAAGGGGCCCAAGGGCACTCTTTCGCTGGGGCTGGTCGACGACGTCGAGTACAAGCTCGAAGGCGACGAGATCAGCGTCAAGCCGGCGAACGACACCCGTCGTTCGCGCGACTTCTGGGGCATGCAGCGCACGCTGGTGTCCAACCTGGTCGAAGGCGTGACCGAAGGTTACACCAAGGTGCTCGAGATTTCGGGCGTCGGCTACCGTGCGCAGGCGCAGGGCAAGAAGCTCAAGCTTCAGCTCGGCTACAGCCACGACGTCGATCTTGACGTGCCCGAAGGCCTGGAAGTGAAGACCCCCGATCAGACCACGGTCGAGATCAGCGGGATCGACAAGCAGGCCGTAGGTCAGTTCGCCGCCGAGATCCGCCGCTGGCGCAAGCCCGAGCCCTACAAGGGCAAGGGCATCAAGTACCGCGGCGAGTACATCTTCCGCAAGGAAGGGAAGAAGAAGTAAGATGGCCAAGCTTTCCCTGTTCGCACGCCGCCGTCGCCGTGTCCGCACGGCTCTGCGCAGCCGCGCCGGCGATCGCCCCCGCCTGTCGGTGCACCGCACCGGCAAGCATATCTACGCCCAGATCATCGACGATGCCGGGGGCAAGACGCTTGCCGCCGCCTCGACGCTGGGCGGGAAGGCCTCGGGCGCCAATGTCGAAGCTGCCAAGCAGGTCGGCAAGGACATCGCCGCGGCCGCCAAGAAGGCGGGCGTGACCACCGTCGTCTTCGATCGCGGTGGCTTCCTGTTCCATGGCCGCGTCAAGGCGCTGGCCGACGCCGCCCGCGAAGGCGGGCTGGAGTTCTGATGATGGCTGAAGAAAACAACACCGAGAACACCGAGACCCCGAAGGTCGAGGACGCCAAGGTCGAAGAGACCCAGGCGGAAACGACCGAGGCCAAGGCCGAAGCTGTGGCCGAGACCGAAGCCGCTCCGGCAACTGCCGAGGAGCCGAAGGTCGACAACGCCGGCTCGACGCCGACGTCGACCACTGCACCGACCGAGGCGGCCGACAACCAGTCGACCCAGGGCGGCGACGCTTCGCAGCCGCGCGGCCGTGGCGGCCGTGGTGGCGGCGGCGGCGGCGGACGCGATGGTGGCGGCCGCGGCCGTGGCCGCGGCCGTGACGATCGTCGCGGTGGCCGCCGCGAGGAAGAAGACGACGGCATCATCGAGAAGCTCGTCCACATCAACCGCGTTTCGAAGACGGTGAAGGGCGGCAAGCGCTTCGGCTTTGCGGCGCTGGTCGTCGTCGGCGACGGTTCGGGCCGGGTCGGCTTCGGCCACGGCAAGGCGCGCGAGGTGCCTGAGGCGATCTCGAAGGCGACCGCTGCTGCGCGCAAGAAGATGATCCGCGTTCCGCTCAAGGAAGGCCGCACCCTGCACCACGACGGCAAGGGCCGTTTCGGCGCCGGCAAGGTCACCGTGCGCACCGCGCCTCCGGGTACCGGCATCATCGCCGGTGGTCCGATGCGCGCCGTGTTCGAGAGCCTGGGCGTTGCCGACGTGGTGACCAAGTCGGTCGGCACTTCGAACCCCTACAACATGATCCGCGCCACGTTCGACGCGCTGACCGACCAGACTTCGCCGAAGTCGGTCGCCCAGCGTCGCGGCAAGAAGGTCGCCGACCTTCTCGGTCGCGGTGGCGCCAGCGTGGCGGAGGCTGAAGCCGACGCTGCAGCTATGGCGGAGTAATCGAGATGGCCGACAAGAAAACCGTCAAGATCAAGCAGATCGGTTCGCCGATCCGCCGTCCGGAAAGCCAGCGCAAGATCCTCGTCGGTCTGGGCCTCGACAAGATGCACAAGGTCGTCGAGCGCCAGGACACCCCCGAGGTGCGCGGCGCGATCGCCAAGATCCCGCATCTGGTGACGATCGTCGACTGAGC
>JAPSJS010000093.1 GCA_031178065.1 Altererythrobacter sp. | reverse complement strand
GAGCCGGCAAGGACGAGAGCGGAATGACGAAGCTGACAATCGGCGCCGAGGGGGCGTTGGCCTCCCGACGCGCACGCTGGGCGGCCCTGGCTATTTTCTTCATCATGTCAACGCACGCGGCAGCCCAACCGGCCGACGAGCCTGCCGCGCCCGAGCAGGAGGTGGCCATCGAGCCCGTGGCGCGCGACGAAGCGATTGCGGAGCGGATCGGCCGGATCCTCGAAGCGACCGGCTGGTATCGCGACGTGGGGATCGCGGTGGACGAGGGCATCGTGTTCCTTGACGGGGTCGCGGGTTCCCAGGATCAGCGGACGTGGGCGCGCGATCTCGCAGCGCGGACCGAGGGCACGGTTGCCGTAGTGAACCGGATCGAAGTGCATGAGGAGGTGAACTGGGACTTCGCGCCCGCCTTGTTGGAGATCGAGGCGCTGGCCCGCAGGATCGCAGTCGCGCTGCCGCTGATCGCGCTTGCGGTGCTGATCCTGCCATTCGCCTGGTGGCTCTCAAGCGCTATCGCCTCGCTCATGCGCCGGGTGCTCGCGCCCCGCGTCGAGCAGGAGTTCCTGCGCAACGTGATCGCGCGGGCGATCGCAGTTCCGGTCCTCCTGCTTGGCGTCTATCTTATGCTGCAGGTTGCGGGGCTGACGGGGCTTGCGGTCTCGCTGCTGGGAGGCGCGGGCGTGATCGGCATCGTGCTGGGCTTTGCCTTCCGGGACATCGCCGAGAATTTCCTCGCGAGCCTTATGCTCAGCATCCGCCGGCCTTTCAGACAGGGCGACGTGATCAGTGTGGCGGGCTTTGAAGGCGTGGTGCAGACGATGAACACGCGATCGACGGTTCTGGTGACGATCGACGGTAACCACGTGCAGATACCTAACGCGATGGTTTTCAAGAGCACGATCATGAACTACACGGCGGCGCCGGCACGTCGGAAGTCGGCATCGGCGATGCCTCGATCGATGACACGCAGCGCCTGATCGCGGAAGTGTTGCGCGGCCACGACGCGATCCTGAACGAGCCACCGCCGATGGTGCTGGTCGATGCGCTAGGGGCGGCGACGGTGAACCTGAAGGCGCATTTCTGGATAGACGGGCGTACGCTTTCACCGCACAGGGTGCGATCCTCGGCGCTACGACTCATCAAGCGGGCGCTCGTCGAGCACGGCGTCTCGATGCCGGATGAAGCGCGAGAGGTCATTTTTCCGCAGGGCGTGCCAATTGTTCGTTTGGACGAGATGCCCGCCCCGACTTCGGCGGCAGCTCCAGAAATGCCTGCGGCCTGGGCGGCCGAGCCGAACACGGAGGCAACCTCGGCCGAGGGCGGCCTGGGAAATGAGATCAGCGAACTGCCGCACGACATTACCGACGCGACGATTCCCGAGGCGGCTTCAGGAAACCTCTTGTCGGACCGATAGCCGCGATCACGAGATCGGCGCGGCTCCTGGCGGCGGCCCGCTTAAGCGCTGTCGCACTGCGTTCTGAGAGATCGGTGACTACGATCGCCTTCATGTCTCGGCTGCCTCCTTGGGGGCGTTTCTAAGCACTTCATCCAAGTCGGTGATCTGCAGGGCCGCGGATGTCGCGGCATCGTCGAAGGGATAAAGAACCAGGTCTACGCCGCCGCCTTCCTTGAGGCGCCGGGATTCCTGTTCGTCGCGCGCGGTGATGGCGACGCGTCCGCCGAAGCGGTGCGTGCGGATCGCGGTGATAAGACCGCTGCGCGGGTCCGTCTCCGTCAGGACGATCGCGCCGTAGGGTACCGAAAGCACCACCCAGCGCGCCCGTGCCAGCGGCAGTTCGGACCAGAACTCCTGCGCGGTCACATCGCCGTAGCGAACCTGGTAGCCTTCGCGCGCGAAATGCCGGATCGCTTCGGGATCGAGGTCGACGCCGAGCACGCGATAGCCGGTATCGTCCAGGCGCCGCAGGAGTTGGCCGCCAAAGCGGCCGAGGCCGAAGATGATGACATCGACGGTGGGCTGGCCATCTTCGTTCCCCGCCACCGCTTTGCGCGAGGAGCCGAAGTCGACCGGCCGCAACAGAGGCCGTGACCAGGCATACAACTGCTGAGAGTAGGTGATCATGTAGACCGAAAGCGCGATCGTCACGAGGCCGACCAGTGTGACGAGCCCGACCGCGGATTCGTCGACATGGCCGAGGCTCAAGCCCATGGCCATGAAGATGAGCGAGAACTCGGAAATCTGGGCGACGGTAAGGCCCGCGAGGAACCCGGTGCGGGCGCGATAGCCCATCCAGGCCATGATGAGGATGACGATCAGCGGGTTTCCGATCAGGACGAACAGAGAAAAGACGACGGCGCGCCAGAAATCCTGGCCCAGCGTGGACAGGTCGAGCGCAGCCCCGATCGACAGGAAGAAAAACAACAGCAGGAAATCCCTGAGCGTGGCGAGCCGCGCCGAGACCATGTCGCGGTAAGGTGTGGAGCCGATCGAAACGCCGGCGGCAAGGCCACCCAATTCCTTGCCGAGCCCGATCAGATCGCCGA
This sequence comes from Altererythrobacter sp., assembly GCA_031178065.1. Taxonomy (GTDB): domain Bacteria; phylum Pseudomonadota; class Alphaproteobacteria; order Sphingomonadales; family Sphingomonadaceae; genus Pelagerythrobacter. Next base: position 2,299 of record JAPSJS010000093.1, on the reverse strand, counting down.
TCGCGGCCGCAGTCGCCGCCCAGCCGATGGCGGCGATGACCAGAAGCTCCGGGGTGCGTGCGAGCAGCGTTGTGAGTGGATCGGCGATGTAGCGCACAAACAGGACGAGAAGCCCCACCACGCCCACGAGTGAGCCAAGCACCATCGCAAGATCGACCAGGCCGTTCCCTTCCTGGCCGACACCGATTCCGACCGTCGACAGGGTAACCATGGCGACGACGACGACGATGTCCTGGACGATCAGGAAACCAAGGGCGATGCGGCCATGAAGCGTCTCGAGCTCGCGCTTGTCGCTCAATAGCTTCACGATGATAATGGTGGAGGAGAAGGTCAGAGCGACGGCGACATAGAGGCTGGTCAGCCAATCGAGCCCCAGTGCCAGGCCGATGAAGAAACCAATGCCGGCGGTGAAGCCGACCTGGCCGAGACCGGTTGCAAGCGCGACGGGACCGAGCGTCCTGACCAGGCGCCAGTCGAGCTTGAGGCCGACGAGAAACAGGAGGAGCGCGACACCGAGTTCCGCGAGAAAGCGGATCTGGCCCGCTGTCTCCGCGCTGCTGTCGAAGAAGGCGGAGGCCGCGATCCCGACGACGATGAAGCTCACGATGACGGGCTGGCGCAATGCGGCGCCAATCAACCCGACGGCGGCCGCGCCGAGCAACAGCCATGCGATCTCATGGAAGACGACGTCGGCCATGCTCTGTTTCCTATCGCGCCGGCACAATGATGCCCACGTTATCTCAAGCAAACTGTGCGAAGATTACATCACATATGGTCAAACGCATCGAGAAACGCCGCGATCCAGGAACCGATGCCACATCCGCGATCCAATGCGGCGCGGCCGGTGCGTACGGCAGTGCTGCCGCCCGAGCTGCGCCGCGCATCTAAGTCGATCGGCGCTCTCGCACCCGAGTGGTCAGTCGTCCTGCGCCCCATCGGAGGAGCGTCCGACGAATCCGGCGACAGCGACAATGGCTGCCTCCGAGTGCGGCAAGGCCGCAAGTTCGCCCAGCGGCACGGGTTTGATGGGCGGGCAGGGTGCGGCTGATCGACCGGTCCGGACGGCGGCTGCGCCTTACGGAAGAGGGCTCATGGGTCGCTTCTCACAGCATCATCGTCAGCGATGCCATCGATTCGCTTGCCGAAGCAGTGGCCGATCGCAAGGGTGCGGTTCGCGGACATCTCAAGGTCGCAGCCCCCCACGGATTCGGACGACTCCACGTGGCCCCCTTTGCCCTTCGCCTTATCGGATAGACCGGTGTGCAGGCTTAACAATCATTCGCTGGACGGAGCGATTTCATCAGAAGCACCCAGTGTTCCGTATCGGTCTCCCAGCCTTCCTTCACACAGGGGAGTGTTGCAGCTTCTCGGTAGCCATGCCGCTCGTACAGTCGTCTTGCACCTGTATTGTTGCTGGCGACGATGACACTCATCCGGCGAAGCGACTCATCCCGCGCTAATCGTTCTGCAACATCGAGCAGCCGTGAACCAAGCCCTTGCCCGCGGTATTCGGGGTAGCAGGCCAGCACATTGACGTACCAGCTTTCGAGTGCCTTGTTCTCCAGTTCTTGAAGCGGCCGAAACAGGGCGGGGAAGTCATCGGCAATTGGCTCGGGCTCGGAGCCGAGCGGGTAGCCGGTCAGACTTGCTACCGCACCGTGTCCAAAGTCCACAACGACGATCTGGTCCTCGCGCACTTTTTGTAGTTGCCGGGCGCGACCGACCTCCCAAGGATCCTGCCCCTCCTTTGCAAGTCCCTCCCAAATGTACAGGGGCAAACCCTCGCCAGCAAAGTTGACGAGATCGGCCAGCGCCCTTGCATCTGCTTCGCCTGCGAGGCGTAGGGGTGGCTCAAGCCGGATCATGTGGATCTCCGGAAAGTTTCGGGCGGAGATCTATCATAGGCGGTTTTTCGAATGACGTCAGGTGATCTTCAATTCGTCGATCTCACCGCCTGACCGATCAGCGCTCGCGCGTAATCCCGCAAAGACGACGCCGGAGGCGAATCCCGGAAGGGCGCTAATTCGGCCTTGCGCTGCCTTCGTACATGAACGTCAGTGGCTTCGGCCCTCGCATATAGCCCGTCTCGATCCGATCGATCCGAAAGCCTGCGTCTTCTATCAACGATTGGATCGGTCGGTTGAGGTGACAGCCACCACTGATGCGACGCCAGACCGGCGTGAGGCTATCCTGCCACCAGCGCACGCCCCGATCAGGCGAAAGCCCGTGCTCGACGAACAGTAGCTTGCCCTGGGGCCTCAACACCCGGCGCATCTCCGCCAACGCCGTCGCAGCTCCG